>CAHJXE010000144.1 GCA_903644085.1 Hyphomicrobiales bacterium | reverse complement strand
CGCGCCAGCGCGTCGGCGGGCGGGAGCACGGGGTCGCCGAGGAGCGAGGCCGCGACCGCGAGGTTCTCGGCCGCGGTGAGCGAGGCTTTCAGCGCGTCGCGGTGCCCGACGAGATGCGTGCATTCGCCGAGCGTCGCGTCGCCCGTTCCCTCCGCCCGCACCGTCCCGGACCGCGGCCGCACCAGCCCGGCGATCGCCGCCACGAGGGTCGACTTGCCGGCCCCGTTGCGCCCGGTGACGACCAGCGCCTCGCCGGGGCCGAGCCGGAAGCCGACGCGGGTGAGCACGCGCCGCCCCGCCCGTCGGCAATCGAGCCCCTCCAC
Organism: Hyphomicrobiales bacterium; assembly: GCA_903644085.1. Taxonomy (GTDB): domain Bacteria; phylum Pseudomonadota; class Alphaproteobacteria; order Rhizobiales; family Beijerinckiaceae; genus Enterovirga. The sequence goes on along the minus strand of CAHJXE010000144.1, from coordinate 7,738 downwards.
CACGAGATGCAATCCGCGAGATCCCCTTGCCCAGACGGCGGCCATCCACGCCGGAATGGGCCGTTGTGTCAAAGGGCGGCGTCGCGGCGGTTGCGCAGCGCCGGCTTTGCGGCCAAGCGGGGGCGCTCGCCATGACGCCGAACCCGACACCGATCTCCCGCCCTGCCCCGCATGTCGCGGTCGTCGGGGCCGGCCCGGCCGGGCTGATCGCGGCCGAGCGTCTCGCGTCCGGCGGCGCGCGCGTCACGCTCTACGACAGGATGCCGTCGGTCGCGCGCAAATTCCTTATGGCGGGGCGCGGCGGGCTCAACCTGACCCACGGCGAACCGCTCTCCCGTTTCCTGTCGCGCTACGGGAGCGCCGCGCTCGACCTCTGCCCGTCGATCGAGCGGTTCACGCCGGACGCGATGCGCGCCTGGTGCGAGGGCCTCGGCCAGCCGACCTTCGTGGGGTCGAGCGGGCGCGTCTTCCCGACCGCGATGAAGGCCTCGCCGCTGCTGCGCGCCTGGCTCGCACGCCTCGGCGCGCTCGGTGTCGAGATCGCGACGCGGCATTGCTGGACGGGGCTCGGGCCGGAGGGCACGCTGGCGTTCGATACGCCGTCAGGCTCGGTCGCAATCCGGCCGGACGCGACGATCCTGGCGCTCGGCGGCGCCAGCTGGCCCAGGCTCGGCTCGGACGGAGCGTGGACGCGGGTGCTCGGCGCCGAGGGCGTCAGGGTTCGGCCGCTGCGGCCCGCGAATGTCGGATTTCGAGTCGAGTGGTCCGAGATCTTCCGCACGCGCCACGACGGCGAGCCGTTGAAGCGTGCCGCGCTGACCTTCGAGGGCGAGACGCATCGCGGTGAGGCGACGGTGACGCAGGGCGGCCTGGAAGGGGGACTGATCTACGCGGCGTCCGGCCGTCTGCGCGATGCCGTCGATCGCGACGGTTCGGCGACGATCCTCCTCGATCTCCGGCCCGATCTCGACCTCAGGGCATTGACGCGACTTCTCGACCGGCCGCGGGCCAAGCAATCCACCTCGACCTTCCTCAAGAAGAGCGCCGGGCTCTCCGGCGTGGCGATCGGGCTCGTCCACGAGGCGCACGGGCTCGCGCTGCCGCAGGACCCGCCCCGGCTCGCCAGCCTCATCAAGGAAGTTCCGGTGCGGCTCGCGGGCACGATGCCGATCGCGCGCGCCATCTCGTCGGCCGGGGGGATCGCGTTCGACGAACTCGACGCGCACTTTATGCTGCGGCGCCGTCCCGGCACGTTCGTGGCGGGCGAGATGCTGGACTGGGAGGCCCCGACCGGCGGCTATCTGCTCCAGGCCTGTTTCGCGACCGGGATCGCGGCCGCCGAGGGCACGCTGGAGTGGCTTGCCGCGACACCTCGCGGCGCTGCCGAATCCGGTGGCGCACTGGAATAAGGTTGCGCCGCTCCGCGTCTTGCTCTTCAGCTTGACGGTAAGCTTGGCCATTCAGGAGAACGAGACATGCGAGACGAGACGGTGTGGGGTTATCGGTTGCTGAGCATATTGCGGATCATGGCGGCCCTGCTGCTCTTGCAGCACGGCATGGCCAAGCTCGTCGGCTTTCCCGCGATGCAGACGCCGCCCCCGATGTCGCCCGGCTGGTACGCGGGCTTCTTCGAGCTGATCGGCGGCGTGCTCCTGCTGATCGGGCTGTTCACGCGTCCGGTGGCATTCATTCTCTCGGGCTTCACGGCGGTCGCCTACTTCATGGTGCATTCGCCGCGCGGCTTCTTCCCAATCCTCAACGGCGGCGAGCTCGCGGTGCTCTACTGTTTCGTGTTCTTCTTCCTCGCCTTCGCGGGCGGCGGACCGTGGAGCGTCGACGCCGCCCTGCGCCAGCAAGGCCGCATGCTGCCCGCCTGGGTCTGACCGCTACTTCGACCGGCTATTCGGGCGCAGCCTCGACCGGCTGCGCCCGCTCCGCGAGCGCGGCCGTGAGCTGCGGCGCGTTCAAGGTCTCGATCGGCCGGAAGGGTGCGTCCGCGACGCGCCCGTCCACCCGGACGCATCCGATGCAGATGAACCGGAAGCTCCGGTCGCGCCGGGCGAGCTTCTCGTCCAGCGTCTCGCCGGACGGCCCAGCAGGCCCGGCCTCGAAACCGGACGGGTGCACGGTGATTTCCAGAGGCTGGGCGAGCGCCAGTTCTTGAGCTGCGGCCGCCATAGGCAGCAGCATGGTCCCCGCGACCGCCAGGGTGGCCGTGACGAGACTTGATCTCACGCTCGCCTCCCTGGTCGACCCGAACCGCCGATTCGGCACCGGACCCATGGATCATGCGCCGGGTTGACCGTTTCGCAAACCCGTCGGTCTCTCGCCAACAAGCGCGTGGCGAATCCAGTTCCTTCGCGGTGCACGCGACCTTTGCGGTACGGCATGTGCCGACCAACCCCAGGCATGTTAGTAGACCTGCGTACGTCGTCGATCGATGACAGGTCACGCCATGGCAGAGACAGCGACACTTTCCGCGACGTTCGAGGTCTCGATTCCTAAATCGCTGCGCGAGACGCATCGGTGGGAGGCGGGACAGGAGTTCGCCTTGATCCCGAAAGGATCCGGGATTCTGCTCGTCCCGGTTCCGGAGCGCGACACGCTAGCCGGGATTGCCGAAGGCGCAGCGACGGGTGACGACCGCGATCGGTCCGACCGCTTCTGATGCGCCTCGTCGATACGTCCGCCTGGATCGAATGGCTCACGGGCTCAACGGGAGAGAGGCTGGCTGCCCTGATCCCGACCCGTGACGAATGGCTGGTCCCGACGATCAATCAGCTCGAACTCTCGAAGTGGATGGCGTGACGTTCGTCGCCAAGCAGCGAGCCTGACTGCAGCAGTTGCCGTCGCGGGCCCCGCGTCTTACGCACACGACCGGTCCCGGCCGTAGAGCCGGGCCGATCCCGGCCGTGTGGCCGGCGGAGGAACGCCCATGCCAAACACGGGGACGACGCGACGCGGGGCGCTGGGGCTGATCGCGGCCGCGTCCGTGACGGGCGCGCGGGCCGAGGTCGAGGCGATTAAGGTCGGCGTCCTCAAGCTCGCGAGCTCCGGCCCCGTCTTCCTGGCGCAGGATCTGGGGCTCTTCGCGAGCCAAGGTCTCGACGTCCAGCTGCGCTTCTTCGAGGCCGCGCAACCGGTCGCGGTCGCGACCGTGTCGGGCGACGTCGATGTCGGGGTCACGGGGCTCACGGCCGGCTTCTACAACCTCGCGGGCAAGGGTGCGCTCAAGATCGTGGCCGCGCAGGCGCGCGAGGAGCCGGGCTACAAGCTCGTCGCCGTGGTGGCGAGCCGCAAGGCGGCGGAGGCCGGGCTCCGGCGCATCGAGGACCTGCCCGGCCACGCGGCCGCGGTCACGCAGGTCGGGTCGAGCTTCCATTACAGCCTCGGGCTGCTCGCGCAGACGCACGGCTTCGACATCGCGCGCGTGCGCATCCTGCCGATGCAGTCGGTCCCGAACGTCGTGTCGGCGCTGAAGGGCTCGCAGGTCGACGCCGCGATCATCCCGGCCACCGCCGCGACACCGCTGATCGCGTCCGGGGACGCGACCCTGATCGCCTGGGCGGACGAGACGCCCTGGCAGGTCGCCGCCATGTTCACCTCGCCCCGAATGATCGCGACCCGACGCGACGCGCTGCAACGGTTCGTGCGCGCCTACCAGGCGGGCACGGCCGCCTTCAGCGCGGCCTTCCTGGCGCTGGGCCCGGACGGCACGCCACAGCCCGGTCCGGGTGCGGAGGCGGGACTCGCGACGATCGCGAAATATACCGGCCAGAGCGTCGCGTCGGTCCGCGACTCGATCCCATACATGGACCCGCAGGCGCGATTGCTCGTCGGCGACATCTATCGGCAGGTGCGCTGGTATCAGGGGCAGAAGCTCGTGGATGCCGGGGTCGACCCGGCCTCGGTGCTGGACCTCGGCTTCGTCGACCGGCACCTCGACCTGCCCAAGTAAGTCATGCGGCTCCACGTCGACATCCGCCGCCACGCCTACGACGACCTTGCCGTCCTGGACGGCGTGGCCTTCACCGTGGAGCCCGGCGAGATCCTGTGCCTGATCGGCCCGTCGGGCTGCGGCAAGTCTACCCTGCTCGGCATCGTGGGCGGGCTCGTGCGACCCACCGACGGCCGCGTCTCGACGGAAGGCGCCCTGCCGGAGGGCTCGCTCAACCCCTTCACCTTCGTGTTCCAGGATTTCGCGCTGCTCCCTTGGCGCAGCGTCGCGCAGAACGTCGCGTTCCCGCTGGAGCACCACCGCCTGACGGCCTCCGAACGCGACGCGCTGGTCGCGGAGGCGTTGCGACGGACCGGCCTGTCGGACTTTGCCGCCGCCCTGCCGAAGCAGCTCTCGGGCGGCATGCGCCAGCGCGTCGGGATCGCGCGCGCCCTGGTGGTCCGGCCGGCGCTGCTCCTCCTCGACGAACCGCTCTCCGCGCTCGACGCGCAGACGCGCGAACTCCTGACGGAGGACTTCCTGGACCTCTGGCTGCGCGAGCGCACGACCGCGATCTACGTGACGCACAACCTCGACGAGGCCCTGCGGCTGGCAGACCGCGTCGTCGTGCTGTCGCGCCGGCCAGGACGCATCAAGGAGATCGTGACGGTCGGCGTGCCGCAGCGCGCGCGGCGCGGTCCGGAGGCCGCCACCACGCTGGCGGCGCTGCGCGAACGGCTCTGGTCGTTGATCCGCGACGAGGCCGCGATCGCGGACCGGGAGATGGTGCATGGCTGAGAGGAAGTCCGACTCCAACCTCCTCATGCTGAGGTGGCCGGCGAAGCCGGCCCTCGAAGCACGCAAGATCGTGGTGCGTCCTTCGAGGCCCCGCTGCGCGGGGCGCCTCAGGATGAGGAAGTAGGCTTCGGCCAAGTTCTCGGGATGAATTGGAGGTTGCACGATCATGGCTGACACGGCGTTGCGGGAGCCCGGGGCGGCCGTCCGGTTCCGGGGCGGCGGGTTCCTGCCGGGCACCAGCCGGCTCGCGGCGGTCGCGGCCTTCGTGGGGCTGATCCTGGTATGGCAGGCTGCGATCTCGTTCGGGCTCGTCAGCCCGGTCTTCCTGCCCTCGCCGGTCGAGATCGCGTCGGCTCTGCGCGACCTTACGATGTCGGGCGAGCTGTGGCGTCACCTGTCCATCTCGCTCGTACGGATCGGGTCGGGCTGGGCGCTCGGCACCGCGGCCGGCCTCTGCGTCGGGACCGCGATGGCGCTGTTCTCGCTCGCGCGCTCCGTCGGCCTGCCGATGGTGTCGGCGCTCTACCCGATCCCGAAGATCGCGCTCCTGCCGCTCCTCATCCTGTGGCTCGGCATCGGGGAGGTCTCCAAGACCGCCACCATCGCGCTCGGCGTGTTCTTCCCGACCGTGATCGCGGTCTATTCCGGCATCGACAACGTGCCGCGCAACCTCATCCGCATGGCGCAGAGCTTTGACGTGCCGTTCCGCGACATCGTGTGGAAGATCGCGCTGCCGGGCGCGCTCCCGTCCATCATGTCGGGGTTCCGCATCTCGGTCTCGACCGCGCTCCTGCTGGTGGTGGCGGCCGAGATGATCGGCGCCGAATCCGGCATCGGGGCCTTCGTGCTCCAGGCCGGCAACCTCATGCAGACGGACCAGCTCATGGCGGGCGTCACCGTCCTGTCGATCCTCGGGCTGATCGTCGGTGCGGCGCTCTCGTGGGCCGAGCGGGCGCTGCTCGCTTGGCGCTGAGGCCCTTAAGCTTGCGGAAACGCCGCACCCGCCCCAAGTTGCGATGCACCATGATCATTGTGCAGCGCAGCATCGGCGCGCGATCGACCGGACGGAGCGCGACATGAGCGGCCTCAACACGACCCTCGCGAGCCTCTCGCGCAACGCCCAGGCCTGGAGCGCGCGTGTCGGAGCGACGGCCCCGCCCGTGCCCTCCTCGCTCGACGTGGTCGGGGACTTCGGCGCCAATCCGGGCCGGCTCGAGATGCGGGTCCACGTGCCGCCGGTGCTGCCACCCGCGCCCGCGCTCGTCGTCGTGCTGCACGGCTGCACGCAGAACGCCGGCTACGCGGAGGGCGCGGGCTGGACGGAGCTCGCGAACGCGCACGGCTTCGTGGTCCTGTGCCCGCAGCAGACGACGTCCAACAACCCGAAGACCTGCTTCAACTGGTTCGACCCGCGCCACACGACGCGCGGCGAGGGCGAGGCGGCGTCGATCCGCGCCATGATCGAGCACGCCGCGGTGACCTACGGGATCGACCGGTCGCGCATCTTCGTCACCGGCCTCTCGGCCGGCGGCGCAATGACGGCCGCGATGCTCGCCGCCTACCCGGAGGTCTTCGCGGGCGGCGCGATCGTGGCGGGCCTCCCCTACGGGAGCGCGCACAACGTGCAGAGCGCGCTGGAGAGCATGTTCCAGGGCCGCACGAAGTCGCCGGCCCAGTGGGGCGATCTCGTGCGGGCGAACTCGCCCCATCGCGGGCCCTGGCCGAAGCTGTCGGTCTGGCACGGCGACGCGGACTCGACCGTGAAGGTCATGAACGCCGCCGAGATCGTGAAGCAATGGCGCGACGTGCACGGGCTGCCGGAGGTGCCGAGCGAGCGCGATACGCTCGACGGGCAGCCCCGCGCGGTGTGGCGCGACGCGGCCGGCGCGGCGGTGATCGAGCAGGTCACGATCGCGGGCATGGGTCACGGCACTCCGCTCTGCGTAGCGCGAGAGGGCGGCGGGACGGCCGGTCCGTTCCTGCTCGATGTCGGGGTCGCGTCGACCCGCCACATCGCGGCGTTCTGGGGGCTGATCGACGCGCAGGAGCTCGTCGAGGTGAGACCCGCCAGGGCGGCTCAGCCCGATCCGGACGCGTCGCAGCCCCTCACCCTGCCCTCTCCCCAACGGGGAGAGGGTTCCCCGCGCCCTGCGCCCGCCGCAGCAGCGCCTTCGCATCCGACGCTCGACTTCCTCGACCAGACAGGGCTCGACGGGCGCATCATGGGCGTGATCCGCAAGGCCTTCGACAGCGCGGGACTGACGAAATAGTCAGCCCGCGATGTCGTGCACCCGGCCCTGCCAGTCCTCGACGCGATCGCCGTCGAGGTAGGCCGGGCCGATCGGCGACTTGCCGTGGCCGCCCGGGATGTCGAGCACGTAGTCGGGCTGGCATAGTCCCGAGACGCGGCCGCGCAGCCCACGCATCAGCGCCTGCCCTTCCGCGATCGTCGTGCGCAGGTGCGCGGTGCCGGGCGCGAGGTCGCCCTGATGCAGGTAGTACGGCTTGATCCGCGCCCCGACGAACGCGCGCATCAGCGCTTCCAGGGTCGCCGCATCGTCGTTGACGCCGCGCAGCAGCACGGATTGCGAGAGCATCGGCATCCCGGCTTCCACGAGCCGCGCGCAGGCGGCGCGCGCGGCGGGCGTCAGCTCGCGCGGATGATTCGCGTGCAGCACGATCCAGGTCGGCTTGTCGCCGCAGCGGAGCGCCGCCACGAGCGCCGGCGTGACGCGCTCCGGATCAACGACCGGCAGCCGCGTATGCACCCGCACGATCCCGACATGCGCGATGGCGCCGAGTTCGGCCATGATCGCCGTGAGGCGGCGCGGCGACATGACGAGCGGGTCGCCGCCGGACAGGATCACCTCCCAGATCTCGGGCCGACCCCGGATGTAGTCCAGCGCCCGGGCGAGCGCGTCGGGCGAGAGCGCCTCGGCCTTGCCCGGCCCCACGACCTCGCGGCGAAAGCAGAAGCGGCAATAGACGGCGCAGACGTGGACC
>CAHJXE010000143.1 GCA_903644085.1 Hyphomicrobiales bacterium | reverse complement strand
CCTGTGGCAGGTCACCCTGAGGCAGGTCGAGCAACAGACGGCGCTCCCGGCCGTCGCAGGTCACGAGCAGGGCGCCTGACCCGTCCGCGCGGGGCGGAACGCTGGTGACGCGCGCGCGCAGGACCGCCAATCCCGACCCGAACCGCTCCAGCGTCCATCCCGAGACGCCGACTGCGTAGACCCGATCCGGCGCAGCGAGACCTGGACCGACCGCGAAGGCTCCGGCGAGGCAGCCGGCCGCGAGCGCGCTCGGCCGCATCTCACGCCCGGCCGACGCCCGGCCGCCCGATCTCCTTCACGATCCGGCCCAGGAAGGCCAGGTGGCTGGCCGCGACGGACAGGAACGAGACGGCGAGGAGCGCGATGACGAGACAATGGTCCCCGGACGCGGTACCGGCGAAACCGCCGAGCGCGGCGGACCGGGTCGTGCCCGGCACGGCCGACCAGGAGCCCGCCAGAAACGCCGCGAAGACGAAACTGAGATTGGCCGCCAGCGCGACGCCCCAGCGGAGCTGCCTCCGGTGCATCAACGCGATCACGCCGAGGAGCGACAGTGCGATCCCGAGCGAGGCCGGACCGAACAGCTCACGCAAGGGAGACGTGCCTGAGCGAGCGAGCTCGAACGGCCGGAAGATCTCCAGGTTGATATACCAGGCGAGTTCGGAGCCCGGATGAGCGCAGAGGTACCAGGCCGCGGCTTCCGACGCCGCGAAGCAGCCCACCACGATCATCGATCCGCAGCTCTGGGCCGTCAGACGCCAATTCATCGCGCGATGTGACATGCGCGGGCTTAAGATCCGATTGAGGACGACGTCCATCGGACGAGATGCACGAGATCGTCCGGTCGGGTCTGCTCGCGTCGTCCGATCCGCGTGCCGAACGCGGGTCAGACGAGCGCCTGTCCGATCTCGTCCGCGGCGGCCTTCATGACGGGAAGGATGTCGTCGTGGATGCGTCCGGCGCTGACCTGGTCGGTGCGGACGCCGACCTGTATCGCGCACACGAGCGCTCCGTCGTAGCGCCGAACGGGAACGGAGGCCGAGCGCAGGCCGAGTTCGGCCTCCTCGTCGACGACGGCGTACCCTTGCTCCCGCGCCGTCAGCACGTGGGCCCGGAGCACCGCCTTGTCGGTCACGGTCCGGGGCGTGAGCTTCACCGGTTCGAGAGTCGCGAAATACGACTCGAGGGCCCCCGGACCGAGGCCGCCCAGCAGCACGCGCCCGATGGAAGTCGGGTAAGCCGGCAGCCGATACCCGACCGCGAGGTCGACGGAGATGATGCGTTTCGGGCTCGCGCGGGCCACGAAGACCGAGTCCGGACCGTCGAGGACCCCGACGGAGCAGGTCTCGCCGAGCTCGCGGCACACGCGCTCGACGACCGGCTGGGCGACCGCCGGGACCACGTTCGAGGAGAGATACGCGGTCGCCAACGTGAGCACCCGCGGGGTCAGCTTGAAGAGCCGTCCGTCCGTCTCGACGTAACCGAGGCTCTCCAGGGTCAGAAGTGCGCGACGGACCGTGGCACGGGTCAGGTTGACCGCGACCGCGACCTCGCTCAGCGTCATCTGACGACGCTCCGTGCTGAAGGCCGTGATGACCCTCAGACCGCGTGCGAGAATCTCGAGGTATTCGGGACCGAGCCGGTCCGCGGTTTGCTGATCCTGCTCCGAACGCAGAAGACGGGGCATGATGGAGCGTCCGACGAGGGATGGCCGACAGGCCAGAGGCCTAGCACCGGGACGTCAATGTGGCCATCTTCCCGGTACGAGCCGTTGACGACCTTCTTGATCGTTGACAGTATAGTACATCTGTTCGATCAGAGAACAACCGTGAGCAGGAGTGCCGGGCCATGATGAGCCAGGAGCAGAACGACCTGATTACCCGTGTCGGCGCGGGCACCGGCGCGGGCGAGCTGATGCGGCGCTACTGGCAGCCGGCGGCGCTCGTGGCCGAACTCGAGGGCGAGCGCCCGATCGTGCCGGTGCGCCTGCTCGGCCAGAATTTCGTCATCTTCCGCGACGAGGCCGGACGTGTCGGGATGCTCGACCGCGACTGCCCGCATCGCGGCGCCGACCTGGCGTTCGGGAGGCTTGAGAACGGCGGCTTGCGCTGCGCCTTCCACGGCTGGCTCTTCGCGGCGGACGGCCGCTGCCTCGAGACACCGGCGGAGCCCGTGACCTCCAAGCTCTGCCAGAACATCCGACAGCGCGCCTATCCGGTGGTGGAGAAGAACGGCATCCTGTTCGCGTGGCTGGGCGAGGGCGAGCCGTCGGCCTTCCCCGAGCTCGACTGCTTCCTCGCCCCCGACGCCTACACGTTCGCGTTCAAGGGCCTGATCGAGTGCAACTGGCTGCAGGCGTTGGAGGTCGGCATCGACCCCGCGCACGCCTCCTTCCTGCACCGCTTCTTCGAGGACGAGGAAGTCTCGCAAAGCTACGGCAAACAGTTCCGCGGCGCGTCCGCCGGCACCACGATCCCGATGACGCAGATCCTGCGCGAGTACGACCGCCCGGTCATCAACGTCGAGCGCACGGAATACGGCCTGCGCATCATCGCGCTGCGCGAACTCGACGGGGAGCGCACCCATGTGCGGGTCACGAACCAGGTGTTCCCGCACGCCTTCGTGATCCCGATGTCGTCCGAGATGACGATCACGCAGTGGCACGTGCCGGTCGATGACGAGACCTGCTACTGGTACGCGATCTTCACCAGCTACGCGAAGCCGGTCGACAAGGCGAAGATGACCGCGCAGCGCCTCGAACTCTACGAGCTGCCGAAGTACGTCTCGCGCAAGAACAAGGCGAACGATTACGGCTTCGACCCGCACGAGCAGAAGCACGAGACCTATACGGGGATGGGGACGGACATCAACGTCCACGACCAGTGGGCGGTGGAGTCGATGGGGCGCATCCAGGACCGCACCCGCGAGCACCTCGGCCAGTCGGACAAGGCGATCATCCAGTACCGCCGGGTGCTGCGCGAGCAGATCGAGAAGGTGCGGGGCGGCGGCGGCGAGCCGCTGATGTATCTCGACGCTAAGAGCGCGCGGGCGATCCAGGGGCCGGGCACGATGGACGGGATCGGTCCCTCGACCGGCTGGGAGACCTACTGGATGGAGGTCGACGTCGCGCGACGTCGCGGTGCGCCCTGGATGGCGCCCGCGCCGAGCGCGCAGGAGGGCGACGACAAGATCGTCCAGCTCGTCGCGGCCGAGTAGGATCGGCTCGAACAGGACGGACGAACGATGAGCTTCGTCGACGAGCACGGCCTGTGGTCCTCAGCCCAGGAGGACGCCGCCCGCGAGATGACGCGGCGGATCGAGGCCGACAGGCTCGAGGTGGTCCGCTTCTCCTTCGCGGACCAGCACGGGATCCTGCGGGGCAAGACCCTCGTGGCCGACGAGGCCGTGCGCGTGCTCCGAAGCGGCGTCTCGCTCACCTCGACGCTGCTCGCCAAGGACACCTCGCACCGCACCGTCTTCCCGGTCTTCACCGCCGGCGGCGGCTTCGGGATGGCTGAGATGCAGGGCGGCAGCGACGTCCTGATGGTGCCGGACCCGACCACCTTCCGGGTCCTGCCCTGGGCGGAGCGAACGGGCTGGGTGCTCTGCGACCTCGCCTTCGCGGATGGCACGCGGCTCGATTTCGACACCCGTCGGATCTTCCGGCGCGTGCTCGAGGAGCTCGACGGGCGCGGTCTCGCCTTCGTGGCGGGGCTCGAAGTCGAGTGCCACATCTTCAAGATGGTCGACGCCCGCACCGATCCGCGCCATGCCGGCCAGCCGGGCGAGCCGCCGGAGGTCGCCCTCCTGTCGCACGGCTACCAGTACCTCACCGAGCAGCGCTACGACGCGATCGAGCCGGTGCTCGAGATCGTGCGCCGCCACGTGCTGGCGCTCGGTCTGCCGCTCCGTTCGATCGAGGTCGAGTACGGGCCGAGCCAGTGCGAGTTCACCTTCGCGCCGACGACCGGGCTCGATCCCGCCGACCTGATGATGCTGTTCCGCTCGGCCGTGAAGCAGATCTGCCACCGCGAAGGTCTGCACGCCACCTTCATGTGCCGCCCCAAGATCCCCAACGTGATCTCGTCGGGCTGGCACCTGCACCAATCGCTCAGGCACGTCGCGACCGGCGAGAACGCGTTCCGCTCGGAAGACCCCTCCGAGATCCTGTCGCCGACCGGCCGGGGCTACCTCGCGGGGCTCCTCGCCCACGCGCGCGCCGCCTCCGTGTTCTCGACGCCGACCATCAACGGCTACAAGCGCTTCCGCGCCTACTCGCTGGCACCCGACCGGGCGATCTGGGGGCGCGACAACCGGGGCGTCATGGTCCGGGTCATCGGGCGGCCGGGCGACGAGGCGACCCGCCTCGAGAACCGGGTCGGCGAGCCCGCCGCCAACCCCTATCTCTACATGGCGTCTCAGGTCCTCTCGGGACTCGACGGGATCGATCGCGGTCTGGAGCCGCCGCCCTCGGCCGACAAGCCTTACGAGACGGACGCGCCCCTCCTGCCTAAGTCGCTGCGCGAAGCGGTGTTCGCGCTCGACGACGACGCGTTCTTCCGCGAGACGATCGGTGCCCGCTTCATCGACTACTACGTCCACATCAAGAACGCGGAGATCGAGCGGTTCCAGTCGGAGGTCACGGACTGGGAACATCGCGAGTACTTCGAGATCTTCTGATCGACGCTCGGGATCGCGAACGGCGTCGATCTCCTCGCCTCGCGATGAGGACCCGCCCGGTCGCGACTGAGTGCATGCCCGCCGCCCGGCTGACGCCAGGGGCTCCGCCACGGCCTCTAAGCCGCGTTGCGTCCGGCCACCGCCGGCAGGGCTTCGGCCAGCCGCCGCACGGCCTCGTGGAGGTCCTCGGCGCGGCGCAGGAAGCACAGCCGGACATGCGTCGCGCCGCCTGCCCCGAAGGCGGAGCCGGGCGCGAGCCCGACATTCGCGCGATCGATGATGTCGAGAGCCAACCTTTTCGTGTCGGTGATGCCGCGAACGCGAAAGTAGGCGTAGAAGGCGCCGGGCGGTCGGGGCAGGTCGACGAGGCCGGTCGCCAGCAATCCGTCGCAGATGATCCGCCGCCCCTCGGCCGCGATCGCGATCTGCTCCGCCACGAATTCGTCACCCTCGTCCAGCGCCGCGACCGCGCCGCGTTGCAGGAAGGCCGGGACGCCCGAGGTGGAATATTGGACGAGGTTCTCGACGACCTGGCCGAGATCCTGCGCCTCCCCGAGTTCGGGCGGCACTTCGAGCCAGCCGATCCGCCAGCCCGTCATCGCCCAGTTCTTGGAGAAGGTCTGGACGTAGAGGACGCGGTCCTCCGGCTCCGCCACGTCGCGGAACGACGGTGCGCGCCCGGCGCCGTCGTACACGAAGCGGCCGTAGATCTCGTCCGCCACGATCCACAGCCCGTGCCGGCGCGCGATCGCCAGGAGGCGCCGATGGTCCTCGCGCGTCGCGGTCCAACCGGTCGGGTTCGAGGGCGAGTTGATGAGGAGCGCGCGGGTACGCGCCGTCACGGCCGCCTCGATGCGGTCGAGATCGAGGCTCCATCCAGTCGGTCCGTCCGAGAGCGGCACATCGACGACGCGTGCGCCCGCGACGATCGCCGCCCCGGCGAAGTTCGGCCAGGCGGGCGTCGGGATGATCACCTCGTCGCCCGGGCCCGCCGCCATCCGGATCGCGATCTGGGCCGCCTGCATGCCGCCGGTCGTGACGAAGAACCGCTCGGCGTCGAACGACCCGCCGTAGAGGCGCTCGTGGTAGCGCGCGATCGCCGCACGGAGTTCGGGGATGCCGCGCTGGTGAGTGTAGAAGGTCTCGCCGTCGCCGAGCGCCCGCGCGGCCGCCTGCGCGATGAAGGGCGGCGTCGGTCTGTCGCCCTCCCCGACCCAGAGCGGGATGAGGCCCGGGCGGCCGCGCCCCGCTTCCATCACGTCCACGATGCCGCTCGTCGGTGCATCCGCGGCTTCGGGTCGGATCGGGAAGTCGGTCATCGGCGGTCCTGGCGGGCGGACCTCGCTCCCGCCCTCGCTCGCCTCATAGCAGAGGATCAGCCCCGCAACGGGTGAATGGCGTTGATGGCGTCCATTCCTGGCGCTCATGCCGTCTCAGCGCGACGCGAGCGGCCGTTCCCGCAGCAGGTCGCGGATCTCGATCAGAAGCTGAACGTCGGCCGGCGTCTCGGCGGGCTTCGCGGGCTCGGTGTCGGCCTTGCGCTGCATCCGGTTCACGCCCCGGATCACCAGGAACAGCACGAACGCGATGATCACGAAGTTGATCGAGATCGTGACGAAATTGCCCCAGCCGAGAACCGCGCCCTGCTTCTTCGCGTCCGCGTAGGCGGCGCCCGCCTGCACGCTGCGCGAGAGCGCCACGTAATAGTTCGAGAAGTCGAGACCGCCCGTGACCGCGCCGATCACCGGCATGAAGATGTCGGTGACGAGCGAATCCACGATCTTGCCGAACGCCGCCCCGATGATGACGCCGACCGCGAGGTCGACGACGTTGCCGCGCAGCGCGAACTTCTTGAACTCCTCGAGCATGGCGTTCCCCTCCCGGCCGGGCCGTCCGCGATGGCGGAGCCGTTCCCGGCGCGCTAGTCTCGACGTCTGGCCCGCAGAGGCAAGCCCCGAGGTCCCCGACGATGCCGAGCTCCCCATGATTCGGAGTTCCCGATGATCCCGAGCTGGGCCGTCATCCTGTCGGCCCTCGTGTATCTCTGCCTGCTCTTCGCGGTCGCGCATTGGGGCGACGTCGCGGGCCGGCGCGTCATGCGCGGCCCGCTGCGCCCGACGATCTACGCGCTGGCCCTCGCGGTCTACTGCACGTCGTGGACCTTCTACGGCTCGGTCGGCCTCGCGAGCCGCTCGGGCCTCGACTTCCTGGCGATCTATGTCGGGCCGATCGTGGTCATCGGGCTCGGGCACCGGCTCGTCGCGCGCGTCGTGCGGATCGCGAAGGTGCAGAACAGCACCTCGATCGCGGATTTCGTGGGCGCGCGCTACGGCAAGAGCGAGCGGGTTGCGGCCCTCGTGACGATCATCGGGGTGATCGGGTCGCTGCCCTACATCGCGCTGCAACTGAAGGCCGTCTCCTCCTCGGTGCAGGTGTTCCTCGCGGCGGACGGCACGTCGCTTGCGACGCTGCCCGTCTTCGGCGATATCGCGATCGTGGTGGCGCTGGTGCTCGCGGCCTTCGCGGTCGCGTTCGGCACGCGCAACACGGACGCGACGGAGCACCAGAACGGGCTCGTGCTGGCGGTCGCGGTCGAGTCGCTCGTCAAGCTGACCGCGTTCCTGGCGGTCGGCCTGTTCGTCACCTACGGGATGTTCTCCGGGTTCGGGGACATCGTGGCCCGTCTCGGGACCGGAGTAGCGGCCTTCGCGATCCTGCGGGGCTCGACGGACACGAGCGCGTTCCTGGTGATGGCGATGCTGGCGGGCTTCGTGTCGCTTCTGCTGCCGCGCCAGTTCCACATGAGCGTGATCGAGAACCGCGTCGTCGGGGACGTGCGGCGCGCGGCATGGCTGTTCCCCCTCTACCTCGTGGTCATCAACATCTTCGTCATCCCGATCGCACTCGCGGGCCTCGCGGCGCTGCCGTCCGGCACGGTCGACCGCGACATGACCGTACTCGCCCTGCCGCTGAAGGCCGGCTCCGGCCTCGTCGCCTTCGTGGCCTTCATCGGCGGGCTCTCCGCCTCCACCGCCATGGTGGTCGTGGACACGGTCGCGCTCTCGATCATGGTGTCGAACCACCTCGTCATGCCGATCATCCTGAGGCGGCGCGGGTTCCCGGCCGTGTCGGATGCGCGGCGCGCGGACCAGGGTCTCGGGCGTTTCGTCATCGGTGTGCGCCGCGTCGCGATCCTCATGATGACGCTTCTCGCCTACGCGTACTATCGCGTCGCGGGCGACGACGAACTCGCGTCGATCGGGCTCCTGTCCTTCGCGGCGATCGCGCAGATCGCGCCCGCCTTCTTCGGGGGGCTGTTCTGGCAGCGCGGCACCGCGCTCGGCGCCAGCGCCGGCCTCGCGGTCGGCATCCTGGCCTGGGCCTA
>CAHJXE010000142.1 GCA_903644085.1 Hyphomicrobiales bacterium | reverse complement strand
CTCCTCGGCCAGCGAGCGCCACGCGTCGCCCTCCGGTTCGAGCGCGCTCAGCACGCCCGCTCGCGGGATGTAGCCGAGGCGGTGCCCGCAGCGCTCGCAACGCGTATTCTCGAAGTAGAGAGGCTGCGAGCAGCAGGGACACTTGAACAGCTTCATCGTAGAGGCATCCGGCGGACGGCCGGACAATGGTGCGACCGGACGTATGTTCCGGCAGGCAGGGCGTGATGCGGGCAGGGAGCACGAGGACGGTGATGCGGATCGCGGCAGGCCTTCTGGTCGTCCTCGTGCTCGGCTACTTGGCTCTCGTCGGCGTGCTGTACTGGCAGCAGCGCCGGTTCGTGTTCCCCGCGACGCGGATCAACGTGACGGCGGCGCAAGCCGGTCTCGACGGGTTCACCGACGTCACGATCGCGACGCCGGACGGCGAGCGCCTCCAGGCGTGGTGGAAGCCGCCCCTGCCCGGCCGCGCGCTCATCCTCTACTTCCACGGCAACGGCGGCTCGCTCTGGAACCGGCGCGGGCGGGCCGGCCTCGTGGCGCAGGACGGGCGCGGGCTCCTGATGGTGAGCTATCGCGGCTACGGCGCCTCGACGGGCGACCCGTCCGAGGCCGGCCTGCGGGTGGACGCGGACGCCGCCTACGCGTGGCTCGCGCGCTACGCGCCCGCCCGGATCGTGCTCTACGGCGAGTCGCTCGGCACCGGCGTGGCGGTCCGGCTCGCGACCGAGGTGCCGGTCGGCGGCCTCGTACTCGACGCGCCCTATACCTCGACGGCCGACGTCGCCCGGACCCTGTTCCGCTACGTGCCTGTGGCGCTCCTCATGCGCGACCAGTTCCGCTCGGTCGACCGGATCGGGCGCGTGCACGTGCCGCTCCTCGTCATGCACGGCAGCCGGGACGGGGTGATCCCGATCGCGCAGGGGCGCGCGCTCTACGCCGCCGCGAACGAGCCGAAGCGCTTCCTCGAACTGCCCGACGTCGACCACGTGGGCGTACTCGAACATGGCGGGCTCGCGACCCTCGGGACGTTCCTGAACGAGGTGGAGGCGCGTCTACCGGTCAACCCTTGAGCGGGTCGTGGCCCCAGTTCATGAGCGAGTAGCGCCAGCGGCTGTGCTCCTTGTCCTCGGCGGGCCCTCCTTGCGCCATGTGGCGATGCACGTAGCCCACCACCTTGCGCATGTGCCGGTAATCCTCGTCGGTGAGCTCGGCCTTGCGGCGGTGCAGGATCTCGACGATCCGCGCGCCTTCCTGATGGCCGACGGCCTCGCTTTCCCCGTCATGGGTCCAGCCGACGGAGCGGCTGTCCTCGGTCGCGAGCCACTTTTCCAGTGCGCCGGCCGTCATGTTCACGACCGACTTGAAGTCGGCGTGGATCGCACTCTTGTCCAGATCGTCGTGCGTCTTCGCCATGTGTCGTCCCTCCGCTCAGGCGAGACAATCAACGCCGCGCAGACCTCGCGGTTGTTCGGTCGCTCGCGAACGTGATGGCGGGGTCTAGCGGAACAGCGACGCCATCCCGCCCTGGAGGCGGCCGAGCCCCTGCTTCGCGGTCGTGTTGTTCGGGTCGATTCCGGTCGCGCGGCCGTAGCTCTCGATCGCCTCCTGGCGCTTGCCCGCGCGCTCCTGCGCGACGCCGCGCTGTGCCCAGGATTCGGGGTCGCGGTTGTTGACGTTCAGCGCCGCGTTGAAATCCTCGATCGCCTTGTCGAACTGGTTCGTGGCGATCAGGCTTTGACCACGGGCCGTATAGGGCGCGGCCACGAAGGAGTTGCGGTCGATCGCGGCGTCGAAATCGATGATCGCCTCCCGGTGGCGCCCCATGCGCTGGTAGACGAGCCCGCGCGCGTGCAGCGCCTCGGCGGATTCGGGCGTCAGCCGGATCGCCTGCGTCAGGTCCGACAGGGCGGGCTCGTAGGAGCCCTGGACGCGTTCCAGGTTGGCGCGCCCGATATAGGCGGGGCCGTAATTCGGATCGGCCGCGACCGCCTTCGAGAAGTCCGCCAGCGCCGCGTCGTTGCGGTTCGTCTGCCGGAAGGCGAGCGCGCGGTTGGTGAAGGCGGCCGCGTTGTTCGGATCGATCTGAAGCGCCTTGTTGAAGTCGCCGACCGCGTCGGTGTAGCGCCCGACCCGCGCGTAGGCGGCGCCGCGCGTGTTGTAGGCCGACGGGTCGCTCGGGTTGCGCTGGACGACGTCGGAGAGCGAATCGATGTTGATCGAGGCCGTGCCGGTCTTGTCCTCCTCCAGCACCGCGACCCGCGGCCCGCGCGACATCTGCCCGACGGTGTCGCAGCCGGCGAGCCCGGCGGCCGAGAGCGCCGCGAGCAGGATGCCGTAACCTCGTCCGCCTGACACAACCATCGCGTTACTCCCGCACAGCCGGCGGAAAATGTCCGCTCATCGTTAGAGAAGTCTGAATCGCCGGCGGCGAAGCGGCCTCTCCCGACGCGACATGCCGTCCCACGGCCCGTCGATAGGGGGACGATCGCGCCCGCGGCACGCCACCGCCCTGCGCGTTACCAGAGACAGTTTGGAGTGTCTACAAGTCCAGGAGGTGAGCTAGCGCATGCGGGGCTCGTATATGCGCGGGAACCCTTTCCCGAGGGGGAGAGGGCAGGGTGAGGGGGAAGCGCCCTCTCCGGGCAAGGTGCATCCCCTCACCCGGTCGGCTGTCGCCGACTCGACCTCTCCCCCTCGGGGAGAGGTGACCCGCGCTCTTCGCCTACGAGCAATCCTGTCCGACCAGGGAGGAACTCGGGCGTCACGCGCGTGACGTGGCCCATCTTGCGGCCGGGCCGCGCGCCGGCCTTGCCGTAATGGTGGAGATGCGCGCCGGGCTCCGCCAGGATCCCGCGCCAGGCCTCGACGTCCGGGCCGATCAGGTTCGTCATCGCGACCTGCCCCAGCCGGCGCGGGGATCCGAGCGGCCAGCCGCAGATCGCCCGCACGTGCTGCTCGAACTGCGAGCACTCGGCGCCCTCGATCGTCCAGTGCCCGGAATTGTGGACGCGGGGCGCGAGCTCATTCACCACGAGCCCCGCCTCCTCGCCGTGCCCGACGACGAACATCTCGACCGCGAGCACGCCCACGTAGTCCAGCGCATCCGCGATCCGCCGCGCCGCCGCAACGGCCCGCGCCTCGACCGTCTTCGGCAGGCCCGACGGGAGACGGGTGACATCGAGGATGCCGTCCCGGTGCTCGTTCCAGCACGGGTCGTAAGCCGCGAAGCCGCCATCCGGTCCGCGCGCGGCCACCACCGAGATCTCCTGCGCGAACGGCACGAAACCCTCCAGGATCGCGGGCGCGCCGCCGACCGCCGCGAAGGCGGCCTCGGGATCGTCGCCCGCTGCCATCCGAACCTGGCCCTTGCCGTCATAGCCGAAACGCCGCGTCTTCAGGATCGCCGGGAGACCCAGCGCCGCCATGGCGGACGCGAGGTCGGCCGGGCTCGCGACGGCCCTGAACGGGGCGGTCGCGATGCCGAGCGCGTTGACGAAGGTCTTCTCGGCGAGCCGGTCCTGCGCGGTCGCGAGCGCGAGGGCGCCGGGCCTCAGCGGCGCCAAGGCGGCCACGATCTCGGCGGTCAGTGCCGGCACGTTCTCGAACTCGTAGGTCACGACGTCGACCAAGGTCGCGAAGCGCGCGAGCGCCGCCTCGTCCTCGTAGGCCGCGACCGTGTGAAGCGCGCAGACGTCGAAGGCCGGGCTGTCGGGATCGGGGCAGAACACGTGCGTCTTGAGCCCGAGACCGGCCGCCGCGGTCGCGATCATGCGGCCGAGCTGGCCTCCGCCCAGGATCCCGATCGTCCCGCCGGGCGCGATCGGCTCACGCATCGCCGGAGCGATCGGCTCACGCATCGCCGGAGCGATCGGCTCACGCATCGCCGGAGCGATCGGTTCACGCATCGCCGGAGCGATCGGTTCACGCATCGCCGGAGCGATCGGTTCACGCATCGCCGGACGGGCGCTCCGCCACGGCCTCGCTTTGCGCGCGCCTCCACGCGTCGAGCCGCGTCGCGAGGGCGGGATCGGCGAGCGCCAGGACGGCCGCCGCGAGGAGCGCCGCGTTGACCGCGCCCGCACGCCCGATCGCGAGCGTGCCGACCGGGATGCCGGCCGGCATCTGGACGATCGACAGGAGGCTGTCCCGGCCCGACAGCGCCTTCGATTCGACCGGCACGCCGAAGACGGGCAGCGGCGTGAGCGCCGCCGTCATGCCGGGCAGGTGCGCGGCGCCGCCCGCGCCCGCGATCACGACGTGGAACCCTGCCGCCTTGGCGCCCTTGGCGAAGGCGTAGAGTCGTTCCGGTGTGCGGTGCGCGGACACGATGCGCGCCGCGTAGCCGACGCCCAACGCGTCCAGCGTCTCGGCCGCGTGGCGCATCGTGGCCCAGTCCGACTGGCTGCCCATGATGATCGCGACTTTCGGGGCACCGGCCGCGCTCACGCGATGATGTCCGGGGTGATCTGGTCCTCGACGTACTGGATGCGGTCGCGCAGGACGAGCTTGCGCTTCTTGAGGCGCTGCACCTGGAGCTGGTCGCCCGCCACCACCCGCTCCAGCGCGTCGATCGCCGTGTCGAGGTCGCGATGCTCCTGCTTCAGGCGGGACAATTCGGCCTCGAGGTGCGCCGCCTCGTCGTTGTCCTGGTCCACCGCCATGTGCCGCGTCGCGAGCCTCCCCGTGAGCGTGAGTGTAATGCCCGGACGCTCTGCCCGGGGCAAGGTCGGATCACCACGGCATGCGACGGCATGCCTCAGCTTCGCCACGATCGGGGGGCCCAATCCCTCGCCGCCACGGCGCAATCGGGTGCCGTCACGGCAGAGGAGACCGACATGCCGCTTCAGAACCACCTGGTCGAGCTCGAGCGCAAGCACCAAGCCCTGGACCGCGAGATCCAGAGCGTGACGGCGCAACCCGCGAGCGACGAGGTCAGGTTGGCCGAACTGAAGCGACGCAAGCTGCAGCTCAAGGACGAGATCACGCGGCTGCGCCGGCCCGCCTCTCTGCACTGAGCCCGGCACCGCCACCATGTCCCCACGGCCGCGTCCCGCGAGGGACGCGGCATTCTCATGCGCCCCAGCTTTCCGCTTGACGAACCCGTCCGTCCGGCCGAAAGCGCGATGCGGCAGGTCGCGAGATCCTGCCGACGGAACCCACATCCCGATGCCCAGCGACAGTATGGGTCGATAGCCGACGCGTCATCCGGTCGTCACGCGAGCGGATCACCCGACGTCGGCACGCGCCCGACGGACAAGTGATACATGGCCGAACTTCTCGACGTCACGGACGCCCAGCTGGACGCGCGCTCCGATCCGCTCGCGGGGCAGCATGTCGCCGACCTCGTCGAGATCCTGAACGAGCAGCTGACCGCTGACGCGGCCGTGGCGCTGGACGAGCTGCCGCTCGATCGGGCGGTCGAGGTGCTCGACTATCCGGGGCTCGACGGCGCGGCCGAACTCGTGGCGGCGCTCCCCACCGCGAAGGCGGTCGCGCTCCTCGACGCGATGTCGGCGGACCGCGCGGCCGACGTCATCCGGGACATCCCCGAGCCGCACCATTCGGCGCTGTTGCGCAAGCTCGACGCCGAGACGGCACGCTCGCTCCAGCACCTGCTCGCCTATCCGGAGAACACGGCCGGCGCGCTCATGACGACCGAGTTCGTCAGCGTGCCCTCCACCTGGACCATCGCCGAGACGCTGGACCACATCCGCCGCGTCGAGCGCACGCGCGAGACGATCTACGCGATCTACGTGCTCGATCCCGCCACGAAGGCGCTCGTGCAATCCGTGTCGCTGCGCCGCCTCATCACCGGGGAGGCGGCCGATCCCGTCCTGTCGGTCGGCCACGACCGGCGCCCCGTCACGATCGACCCGCTGACGGACCGGGAGGAAGCGGCCCGGCTCATCTCGCGCTACGACCTCCTGGCGCTCCCGGTCGTCGACGGGGCAGGGCGCGTGATCGGGATCGTGACGGTCGACGACGTGATCGACGCGATGATCGCGGAGACGACCGAGGACGTGCACCGGTTCGGCGGCATGGCGGCGCTCGACGAGCCCTACATGGAGATCGGGTTCGGGCAGATGCTGAAGAAGCGCGCCGGCTGGCTCTGCGCGCTCTTCCTCTCCGAGATGCTGACCGCGTCCGCCATGCAGGGCTTCGAGAGCGAACTCGAGCGCGCGATCGTGCTGACGCTGTTCATCCCGTTGATCATGAGCTCGGGCGGGAATTCGGGGTCGCAGGCGACGTCGCTGCTGATCCGGGCGCTCGCCCTCCAGCAAGTCCGGCTTGGCGACTGGTGGAAGATCGCGCTGCGCGAGATCCCGACCGGCATCGCGCTGGGATCCATCCTGGGCGTCATCGGGGTCGTCCGCATCGCGCTCTGGCAGAAGCTCGGCTTCTACGATTACGGCGAGCACTGGATGCTGGTCGCCGCGACCGTCGGGACCGCGCTCGTCGGCATCGTGACCTTCGGATCGCTCGCGGGCTCGATGCTGCCCTTCGTCCTGCAGAAGGTCGGATTCGATCCGGCCTCCGCG
This sequence comes from Hyphomicrobiales bacterium, assembly GCA_903644085.1. Taxonomy (GTDB): domain Bacteria; phylum Pseudomonadota; class Alphaproteobacteria; order Rhizobiales; family Beijerinckiaceae; genus Enterovirga. Next base: position 1,528 of record CAHJXE010000142.1, on the reverse strand, counting down.
TCGGCGCCCTTCGTGGCGACCCTCGTCGACGTCAGCGGGCTCGTGATCTATTTCTCGGTCGCGATGCTGATCCTGCGGGGCACGCTCCTGTAGAGCGGCTCCGCGGGAATCGTCCGTCTCACATGGGCGGCGCGACACCGTTGTTGCCCACGATGACGCGCGCGGTCGAGAGCGTCTTGTCCTCGGCCACCTGCGCGGGCACGAACACGGAGGCACCCGGCACGAGGTCGCTCTTCTGCGCGGTCGCGAAGGTCACGATCGGGGTCTCGGGCGTGATCGCGATGGTCTTCTCGCCGCCCGGATAGGCGAGCGTCATGACCGGCCCCTTGACGCTCTGGATCGTGCTCGCGACGGTCGCGTTCGTCATGTTGCTCTCGGGCAGGAGGTCCCAAGCGTAGGAGCCCTCGCCGCTCTTCACGCCGGCCGGGAACACGAGCACCTCGATCGCTTTCGTGTCGGCGCCGCTGCCGACGGACGCCGCACCCACGAAGGTTCCGGGCTTGATATCGTTCATCGTGGCGGCCTTGATGCCGGACACGCCCCAGCCCTCGTTCAGCTTGATCGTCACCGAGTTGCCTTCGCGCGCCTTCACCATGAGGGTCGACCCGCTCAGGCTCTCGACGGTCCCGCGAACCCGCACGGTCGGGGCCGTCTGCGCGAACGCGGCGCCTGCCATCGTGGTGGCGAGCACCGCGAGTGCGACGGTGCGAGCGGGAATCGGAAACGATGAGATCACGGGCAAGCCTCCGGGCCGAACACGGCCCCACGTTCATATACGTTCTCGGGGCATCGCTTGTTTCATCGTGATCGCGATCCGTCGGCCGGGCGAACTGCCCCGGCTGACGGATCGCGCGAGACTCGGGGGTGCTGCCGCGTGAAGCACGCGCCTGGCGGCCCTCAATCAGGGCGAACTCGGCTCGTCGCTCCTGGTCTTCTCCCCCGTGAGTGCGTTCGTTGATGTCGCGGTCCCGAGCCCTTCGCGCGCAGCTTACTTCCTGATCGACGCTGCTGCTTCGGGGTATATCCAAGGACGATTGTCCCGTTCACGAGCAACGAAGCCGGCGATTTCACGCCGGCTCTGAAGGGAGAGTTCGATGTCGTCGAGACCGGCGAGCAAGCCTCTTCGCCGATAGGCCGAGATCGGAAACGCGATCGTGGTCCCGGACGACGTCGACAGCTCGCACCGCTCCAGGTCCACGACGAAGGCGGGCGTCTCGCCTTCGGCCTGCGCGGCCAGTCGCGAGATGGTTTCCGCCGAGCAGGGGAGCGGCAGAAGGCCGTTCGCGTAGCAGTTCGCCGCGAAGATCTCCGCGAAGCTGGGCGCGACCACGCACCGGATGCCCCACGCGGCCAGCATCCAGACCGCGGATTCGCGCGAGCTGCCGCAGCCGAAATTGGCCCCCGTCAGGAGGATCGACGCGCCCTGGTAGCGCGCCTGGTTCAGCGGGAAGTCGGGCAGCGGCTCGCCGGCAGGTCCGTAGCGCCAATTGCCGAAGAGGTCGTCCGCGAGGCTCGTCGAGCCATGCTC
>CAHJXE010000141.1 GCA_903644085.1 Hyphomicrobiales bacterium | reverse complement strand
GGCTCGTGCGGCGCTGGGCGCGACGGCGGCAGGGCGGCCCGGTCGACGTCGCGCTCGAGATGACGCGCGTCACGCTCGACGTCTTGGAGCGGACCATCTTCACGCAGGGGCTCTCGCGCGATCCCGACGCGCTGGGGCGCGCCATCACCCGCTATTTCGACGCGATCGGGCCCGTCGACCCGCTCGACGTGTTCGGAATGCCCGAATGGCTGCCGCGGATCGGCCGCATCCGGGCACGCCCGGCGTTGCGCTTCTTCGAGGAGGTCGTGATCGAGCTGGTCGACGCGCGCAAACGACTCCTCGCGAGCGGTGCCGACGCCCCGCGCGACCTCCTGACGCTGCTCCTTCAGGCGCGCGATCCGGAGACCGGGAAGGGCCTCGACGACATCGAGGTGCGGGCGAACATCGTGACCTTCATCGGGGCCGGCCACGAGACGACCGCGAACGCGCTCTCCTGGTCGCTCTACCTCATGTCGCAGGCCCCTGAGGTGCGGGCGCGCGTCGAGGCCGAGGTCGACGCCGCCTTCGCGGGACTGGATGCGGACGATGATGGTCCGCCCTCACTCGACCGGCTTGCCTACACGCGCGCGGTGCTGGACGAGGCGGTGCGGCTCTACCCGCCGGTGCCGTTCCTCAGCCGGGCCGCGATCGCGGACGATCACGTGGCCGGCTATCGGATCCCGGCCGGCTCGCTCGTGATGATCGCGCCGTACGTGCTGCATCGCCATCGCACGCTCTGGACCGACCCCGACCATTTCGACCCGGACCGCTTCATGCCGGGACGACGCGAGACGATCGATCGCTTCGCCTACCTGCCCTTCGGGGCCGGCCCGCGGGTCTGCATCGGGGCGACGTTCTCGCTTCAGGAGGCGGTGCTGGTCCTCGCCCGCATCGTCCGATCGGTGAGGCTCGACTTGGTGCCCGGTCACGTCGTGACCCCCGTGCAGCGGGTGACGCTGAGGCCCGGCGGTGGACTCCCGATGACGATCCGGCCACGATCGGCCGGATGATCACTTCTTCTCGCCGGCCACGATCGGCCGGATGATCACCTCTTCTCGCCGGCCGCGATCGGCCGGATGATCACCTCTTCTCGCCGGCCGCGATCGGCCGGATGATCAGCTCTTCTTGCGGAACGAATCGAGGCTGACGACCTCGGCGCCGGCCTCGCTCTGTGCCTCGGCGGCCGGCTCCTTCTTCGGTGTACGCTTGCGCGGCGTCGGCGGGCTCGCGTCGTCCTCGCCCTTGCGGGTTCCGATCTTCGGCACGCTCCCCTTGAGCGTAGACACACTGGCGAGTTCGGGCGGGCTGACGGGCTCGTCGGCCGCGACCTCGGCGGGCTGGGGCTCAGCCTCGAACTTGAGACCGAACTGGACCGAGGGATCGAAGAACCCCGATAACGAATCGAATGGCACGCGCAGGCGTTCGGCCACGCCCGAGAACGACAGCCCGACCTCGAAGGCCGCCTCGTTGACCGTGAGGTTGTCGTACTGGTGCTGGAGGACGATCGTCATCTCTTCCGGGTAGCGCTCCCGCAGGCGGGTCGAGAGCCGCACGCCCGCATGGTCGGTTCGGAACGAGATGTAGAAGTGATGCTCGCCCGGCAGCCCGTCCCGGACGGCGTCGCCCAGGACCTTGCGCACGACGCTCTTCAACGCGTCCTGCACCAGAAGGTCGTAGCGAATGTGATCCGTCGACATCGTCAGCCTGGGTCAGCGGGAAGGACGCGGGGTGGCAGGTCGGCTCGCCCGAAGGCGTCTCGCAGGGCCGCCTCCGCCGCCCTCGCGGGCGACAGGAGAACCATATGTCCGCCTCGGCGGGAAGAAAAGGGCGGGACAGCGACGGTGCGTCGCCGCGCGAGGCTGCGGGCCCGGCGCGGCTTCGCTATAACGCCGCCCGGAGGATTCAGCGGACCCCATGCGCGCCTATCTCGATCTCTTGCGCGACGTGCTCGACCACGGCGCGCCGAAATCTGACCGCACCGGCACCGGCACTCTCTCGGTGTTCGGCCGCCAGATGCGCTTCGACCTCCAGGCCGGCTTCCCGCTCGTCACGACGAAGAAGGTGCACCTCAAGTCGATCGTGCACGAACTCGTGTGGTTCCTGCGCGGCGACACGAACATCCGGTACCTGAACGAGCACGGCGTCACGATCTGGGACGAGTGGGCGGACGCGGCGGGCGACCTCGGCCCCGTCTACGGCCGGCAATGGCGCTCATGGGCGGCGCCGGACGGGCGCGTCATCGACCAGATCGCCTGGGTCGAGAGCGAGATCCGCCGCAACCCCGATTCGCGCCGCCTCGTCGTGTCGGCCTGGAACCCCGCCGACCTCGACCGCATGGCGCTGGCGCCCTGCCATTGCCTGTTCCAGTTCTACGTGGCGGACGGGCGGCTCTCCTGCCAGCTCTACCAGCGCTCGGGCGACGTGTTCCTCGGCGTGCCGTTCAACATCGCGTCCTACGCGCTCCTCACCGCCATGATGGCGCAGGCCTGCGGCCTCGAACCCGGCGATTTCGTCCACTCCTTCGGCGATACGCATCTCTACGTGAACCACCTCGATCAGGCCCGTCTCCAACTCTCCCGCGCTCCGCGGGCGCTGCCGCGCCTCAGGCTGAACCCCGCGGTCCGGTCGATCTTCGATTTCACGTACGAGGACGTGGAGGTGTTGGACTACGACCCCGCGCCGGCGATCCGGGCGCCGGTCGCGGTGTGATGGTTCCGGTCGCCGGCAGGGTTGAACCCGATCGAGGGAGGCATACAGTCGCCTCAACAACATAGGGAGGGATTGCAACATGCCGCTGGACCACGTCCCACGCCGCACGGTTCTCCAGTCCGGCGCGGCCGCGCTGGCGTTGGGGGTCGGCTCCGCGGTAGCTCAGCAGGCCGGCGCAAAGCCCAACATCGTCTTCATCATGGCGGACGACCTCGGCTACGCGGACCTCGCCTGCTACGGCCGGCGCGACATCCGCACGCCGCATATCGACAGCATCGCGGCCAACGGCGTGCGCTTTCTTCAGGCCTACGCGAACTCGGCCGTCTGCTCGGCAACCCGCACGGCCTTGATCACGGGGCGCTATCAGTACCGTCTTCCGGTCGGGCTGGAGGAGCCGATCCCGACCAACCGGGACGTCGGACTCGATTCAGGGCACCCCACGCTGCCGTCCCTTCTCAAGGGGCTCGGCTACGCGACGGCTCTCATCGGCAAATGGCATCTTGGACGATTGCCGAATTTCAGCCCGCTAAAGAGCGGCTACGATCATTTCTACGGCTTCCGGGGTGGGACGATCGACTACTACGCCCATGACGGGACCGACCATAAGCCGGACCTCTGGGACGACGACGTCGCGGTGGACCAGCACGGCTACCTGACGGAACTGCTCGGCGACCGGGCGGTCCGGACCGTCGAGGAGTTCGCCCGATCCCGGACGCCCTTCATGCTCAGCCTCCATTTCAGCGCGCCACATTGGCCCTGGGAGGCGCCCGGCGACGAGGCGAAATCGCGCCGGCTCCGCACCGCGAACCTTCGCGACTTCGACGGCGGCACGCAGGCGACCTACCGTGGCATGGTGGAGGCGATGGACGCGCAGATCGGGCGGGTCCTGGCGACCCTCGCGTCGAGCGGGGCCGCGGAGAACACGATCGTGGTCTTCACGAGCGACAACGGCGGCGAGCGCTTCTCCGACACCTGGCCCTTCAGCGGACGGAAGACGGAGTTGCTGGAGGGCGGGTTGCGCATCCCGGCCGTGATCTCGTGGCCGCGGGGTATCGCGGCCCGCGGCACGAACGATCAGGTGATGGTCACCATGGATTGGTTGCCGACGCTGCTCGCGGCGGCGGGCGCGGCACCGGACGCCGCCTATCCGAGCGACGGCCTCGACCTCCTGCCGATCCTGACCGGGGGTGCGCCGCCTGTCGGGCGCACATTGTTCTGGCGCTACAAGGCAAACGCGCAACGCGCGGCCCGAGACGGCGACTTCAAGTTCCTGAAGATCCGTGACCAGACGTTTCTCTTCAACGTCGTGGACGATCCGCTCGAACGCGCGAACCTGAAGGCGCGCCGCCCGGAGATCTTCGACGCGATCGTGGCTAAATGGTCGGCCTGGAACGCCAGCATGTTGCGCGAGATCGACGACAGCTTCACGGAAGGCTATACCGGCCAGCAACTCGCCGATCATTACGGCGTCGGCACGGTTCCCTCGAAAGCCGACAATCCTTGAGGTTCGGCGCTCCCCTTTGCCGTCTCGTGCTGGGCGCCACGCGACATTGATTACGCCGCTCTCCATAGTGGTGGCGGTCGCGGAGAACGGCGTCATCGGGCGCGACAACGCGCTGCCCTGGCGGCTGAAGACCGATCTTCAGCGCTTCCGGCGGCTGACGCTCGGCCGGCCCATGATCATGGGGCGCAGGAACTTCGTGTCGATCGGGCGAGCCCTGCCCGGGCGCGAGACGATCGTGCTGACGCGCGATCCCGCCTTCGCGGCGGAAGGCGTCCATGTGGCGCACGATTGGAAGGAGGCGGTCCGGCTCGGGGCCGATCTCGCGGCCCACCTGGAGGTGAACGAGGTCGCGGTGGTCGGCGGCGCGGAGATCTACCGGCTCGCGCTCGCCTGCGCGCACAGCCTGCACCTCACACGCGTGCATGCCCGGCCCGATGGTGACATCTTCTTCCCCGATTACGACGCGTCCGCGTTCCACGAGACGTGGCGCGAGGCCCATCCGGCCGGGCCGGACGACGCGCATCCGTTTACCTTCATCGATCTCGAACGCGTGGCGATACGCCCGTGAACGCCGCAACCCGTTGACGCAGCGCGGGTTCGATCCCACTTGGCGAAGCTTGACACATCACGGGTGCCCGACAACAAACCCGGCACGGTTGCGCTCTCGCGCGGCACGGCGCGTCGGACGCGAGAGGATCGGCTGACTTCATGCCTTGGAGCAATCAGAGCGGCGGCGGCGGAAACGGCGGCGGTCCTTGGGGTCAGAAGGGCGGTCCCGGCGGCCCGTGGGGGTCCGGGCCTCAGGGTGGTGGCGGCGGCGGCAACAGGCCCCCGGATCTCGAGGACATCATCAGACGTGGCCAGGATCGTCTGAAGGGCTTACTGCCCGGCGGGCAGATGGGCGGACGTGGGATCGCGTTGGCACTCCTGTTCGTGCTCTGCATCTGGGCCGCGACCGGCATCTACACGGTCGGTCCGCGCGAAGTCGGCGTGAACCTCGTCTTCGGCAAGTTCGTGGGCCTCAGCAAGGAAGGCCTCAGCTACAACCTGCCCTACCCGTTCGGCTCCTACACGAAGCCCAGCGTCACGGACCTGCGCACGGTCGAGATCGGCGCGCGTAACGTCGAGAGTTCGCGGCGCGTGCCGCAACGGGTCAGCGCCGACGAGAGCCTCATGCTCACGGGCGACGAGAACATCGTCGACATCGACTTTACCCTTCAATGGCAGGTCGATCCCGCGAAGGTGACCGATTTCGTGTTCAACCTTGCCAATCCGGACGGTAGCGTCCGGCTCGCGGCCGAGAGCGCGATGCGCGAGGTCGTGGGACGTCGCAACATCCAGAACATCCTGACCATCGATCGCGCGGCGATCGAGGCCGAGGTGAAGAAGTTCACGCAGGACACCCTGAACAGCTACGGGACCGGCGTGGAGGTGCTACGCGTCAACCTGCAGAAGGTCGATCCGCCGCTGCAGGTGATCGACGCGTTTCGCGATGTCCAGGCCGCCCGCCAGGACCAGGACCGCGTGCGCAACGAGGCCGAAACCTACGCGAGCCGCATCGTGCCGGAATCGCGCGGCGAGGCGACGAAGATCATCCAGGGTGCGGAAGCCTACCGTGAGCGATCGATCGCCGAGGCGGCCGGTCAGGCCTCCCGCTTCACGCAGGTCTACGACGAGTACAAGAAGGCGCCCGACGTGATCCGCGAGCGCATCTTCCTCGAGACGATGGAGCGCGTGCTGGGCGCCTCCGACAAGATCATCCTCGACCAGAAAGGTGGCTCGGGCGTCGTGCCATATCTGCCGCTGAACGAACTCGGGCGGCGTCCTGCCAATGCCGGCCCGGCCGGAGCGGTCCGATGAGCGCCACCTTGCGCACCGCGCTGATCGCGGCGGCGGCCATCCTGGTGGTCGTGATCCTGGCGTCCCTATTCGTCGTCCAGCAGACGCAGAGCGCGCTCGTCCTGCGCTTCGGTGCCGTCCAGCAGGCCAGCTCGGTTCCAGGCCAGTCCGGCATCGCGCCGGGGCTTCACTTCAAGGTGCCGCTGATCGACAACGTGGTCTATTTCGATCGCCGCATCCTGGACCTCGATCTGCCTGCCCAGGAGGTGATCGCGTCGGACCAGAAGCGGCTCGTCGTGGACGCCTACGCGCGCTATCGGATCACCGATCCACTGCGCTTCTACCAGTCGGTCAACTCGATTTCCGGGGCGAACAACCGGCTTGGGTCGATCATCAGCTCGACGGTGCGAAGCGTGCTCGGCGAGGCGACCTTCACGGCCGTCGTCCGAACCGACCGCGACCAGCTCATGAAACGGATCTCGTCCGAGGTGAACACGGCGTCGCGCGGGCTCGGGGTCGAGATCGTGGACGTGCGGCTGCGTCGCGTCGACCTGCCCGACCAGAACAGCCAGGCGGTGTTCCAGCGAATGCAGACCGAGCGGCAACGCGAGGCGGCCGACATCCGGGCGCAAGGCACCCAGCTGTCGCTCGGCATCCGCGCCAAGGCCGACCGGGACGTGACCGTGATCGTCGCCGAAGCGACCAAGCGCTCCGAGGAGTTGCGCGGTCAGGGCGACGCCGAGCGAAACCGCGTGCTCGCGGAAGCCTACGGGCGGGACCCGTCCTTCTTCTCCTTCTATCGCTCCATGCAGGCCTACGAGGCGAGCTTGAAGCAGGGCGACACCCGGCTCGTGCTCTCGCCCGATTCCGACTTCTTCCGTTACTTCAATGATCCGGCGGGTCGCGGAAATGCCGGGAACGCGTCCGGCGGCGGACAACCCGCCGGAAGTGCCGCGCCGGCCCGTCCCTGACGCCATATGCGGGACCTCCTGGCGGCTCTAGGTCTCGCCCTGGCGATCGAAGGCATCCTGTGCGCGTCCTTCCCGGACGCGATGAAACGCGCCATGATGGATGCAGCCGCATCACCGCGCGACCGCCTGCGGATCGTCGGGATCGCGTCCGCGGTCACGGGTGTGGCGATCGTGTGGGCGGTGAAGCGCTTCGTCTGAACTCCGCGCCACCGTGGCGCCCCATTCGCCCATGAGACAATTCCCGGTGCGATCCGCATCGCGGACCAACGCCGAACGAGGTCGACGATGCAGCTTTCGCGAACGAGACGATCCGGATGGGTGAGGGCGGCCGGAGCGAGCCTGCTCGCGATCACCGTGACGGTGGTCCAGCCGGCCTTCATGGCCCAGCCCGCCTTCGCGCGGGGCCCGGAGACGCTGGCCGACCTCGCCGAACAGGTGACCGGCGCGGTCGTCAACATCTCGGCCTCGACCACGGTCGACACGCGCTCGCGGACGTTGCCGCAGGTGCCGAACGGGACACCGTTCGAGGATCTCTTTGAGGATTTCTTCAACCGGCGCGGCCAAGGTAACCGGGACGGCAACCCTCGTGAGGGTAACCCTCGGGAAGGCAACCGCGGTGGCGACGACAATTCAGGCCCGCGCCAGCGCCGGTCGAGTTCGCTCGGCTCCGGCTTCGTGATCGACGAATCCGGCATCGTGGTGACGAACAACCACGTGATCGGCGACGCGAACGAAATCCAGGTCATCTTCAGCGACGGGACGCGGCTCAAGGCCGAGATCGTCGGCAAGGACGCGAAGGTCGATCTCGCGGTCCTCAAGGTGAAGTCCGACAAGCCGCTCAAGTTCGTAAAGTGGGGCAACTCCGAGAAGATGCGCCCGGGCGACTGGGTGATCGCGATCGGCAACCCGTTCGGTCTCGGCGGCTCGGTCTCGGCCGGCATCGTGTCGGCGCGCGGCCGCAACATCGATTCAGGCCCCTACGACAACTACATCCAGACCGACGCGGCCATCAACAAAGGCAATTCCGGCGGTCCGCTCTTTAATATGGACGGCGAGGTCATCGGCATCAACACCGCGATCCTCTCTCCGTCGGGCGGTTCGGTCGGCATCGGCTTC
>CAHJXE010000140.1 GCA_903644085.1 Hyphomicrobiales bacterium | reverse complement strand
CAGGATGTCGGCACGATCGAGACCGGCCTCCGCGCAGGCATGGGCGAAAGCCCACGGGCCGTTCGCGCGCTTCCCCGCCCGCGATCCTTCGGCGACCGCGTACGGGATGCCGCAAGCCGCCGCGACGCGGGGTCCCAAGTGATCGGGCGCCTTGAAGTAGCTGTGATAGGTGAACCAGGCACGCGGTCGCGCCGCTCGGGCGCGTCCGGAGAAATCCGCGATGAGCTTGCCCGCCTCGCGGCGGCCCTCGGCCGCGACCGCACGCTGCCGCGCCTCGTCCCCCGCCGGTTCGTAGCTGCGCAACTCGCTCGCGAGTTCAGGCGCGAAGCCTGCGGCTTCCAGGGCGCGCCAGAGGAGGCGCGCCATGGTCCGATCGCCGGACGGGGCAGGGTGGTTCGGGCTTTTCAGCGGCGCGTAGACCGCGAGGGGGATCATGCCCCCGCGCTCAGAGTCTCACGAAATTTTTGGGTCAACCTGTCGAGCCCGTCCGCGGCTCCGAACCGTGTCGTGAGCCGCGCATGGGCCGAGCGCCCCAGGGCCTCGCGCCGGGCAGGGTCGCGTACGACGAGGTTGATCGCGTTCGAGAGCGCCTCCCAGTCTCCGGGGAGCACGAGTACGCCGTCGACTCCGTCGCGCAGGAATTCTGGGATGCCGGCGAAAGATGTCGCGACGCTCACCAGGCGCTGCGACGCCGCCTCCATGAGGACGTTCGGCAACCCGTCCTGGTCGCCGTTCCCGGCCGCCTTGGCGGGCAGGACGAAGAGGTCCGCCTCCCGCATCAGGGCGACGACCTCGGGCTGGGTCTTCGGCCCGAGGAACGCGACTCTCTCCCCAAGCGACGCTGCGTCGCGTTTCAGCCGGTCGAGCAATTCACCGCCGCCGACGTGGACGAAGCGCCAGTGCAGGTCGCCGGGCAGGGCGGCCAGCGCCTTCAGGAGGTCGTCGTACCCCTTCTTCGCCACCGCCCGGCCGACCGACAGGATGCGGACCGGGTCGGCGGGGTCGAGGCCGTCGCGGTCCGGCCGGGCGTCGGGCGGCGCAGGGAAGCGCGCAAGGTCGAGCCCGTGATAGACGAGCTCCACGTGGTCCGGGCAGGGCGCCAACTGGCCCAGATGCTGTGCACCCTCGGCCGTGCACGTCACCCCCCAGCGCGCATCGGCAAGCTTCTGGCGCTTCTCCCAATCCGGCGTCGTCCAGATGTCCTTCGCGTGGGCGGAGAACGTCCAGGATAGGCCCGTAAGGAGGGACGCGTAGCGTACGACCGAAGCCGGTGTGTGCAGGTAGTGCACATGCAGATGCCCGACCGTATGGGGCAACTCTCGCGCGAGCACCGCCGCCTGCCCGATGCGGCGCAGCCGGCTCGGGCTCGGGTCGCGGCGCAGGTCCCGCCAGGCGGCACCGAGCGCGCGACCGAGACCCGGCCGGCGCAACGCCGCCCCGAGGCCGCGCAGAACACGGAGCGGAGCTTGGTAGAGATACTCCGGCAGGTACGTGACGGGCGCCACGATCGCGTCGTGCATCGGATGGGTCCGGCCGTCCGTCGGTCGGCGCAGCGACCATATGTCGAGCGCGAGCCCGCGCTGCTCTAGGCCCAGGATCTCCTGCGCGATGAAGGTCTCGGAGAGCCGGGGATAGCCTTTCACCACGATCGCGATCCGGGACATCCCGGCTGGGACGGTCACGTGATCTTCATTCCGCTGCAACACTCAGGTCCGCACGGCCAGCTGCGACGGCCAGCGGGAGACGCGCCTTGATGACGTCCAGCCCGTCGAGGAGGCCCGGCATGCGCACCGTCGAGGGCTTCGCCTGGCCGGGAAGCGCCTTCAAGGCCGCCGCCATGGCGCGGGGATCGCGGCCCTGGTCCTCGTCCACGATCGCGCTCGCGAGGCCGAGCCGCTCGGCCGCGAGCGCCCGGATGAGCTGTTCGCGCCGGGGCTTCGTACGGGGCACGATGAGCGACGGCTTGTCGAAGGACAGGATCTCGCAGAACGTGTTGTAACCTCCCATCCCCACGATGGCGGTCGCCTTGGACATGAGGCGCTCGATCTTCGCGTCGAACGCGATCGCGTCGAGCTTGGGATGGCGCGAGATCCGTTCCAGGAAGCCGTAGCGATGCTCCTGGCTCATGAACGGACCGAACACGATCAAGGCGGGCAGGGGAAGATCCGGCTCGGCCTCGTAGGCCGAGATGACCCAGTCGACGACGTCCTCTCCGTCACCCCCGCCCCCGGCCGTCACGAGAATGAAGGGCTCGCGGGTCATCCGGTGCGGCCGGTTCAGAAGGGACCGGGCCGGAACGTCGCGCCGCAAGTAGCCCGTATAGGTAATGTTCGTGGTCAACCGGTCGGGAAGATCGAGCGCCGCCAGCGGCTCGTAGATTTCGCGCAGACCGTAGACCCAGATCTCGTCGTAGAAACGCGCGAGTATCTCGGTCGAGCCCTTGCGCTCCCATTCGGGGACCAGGAGCGAGGGCTCGTCCATCACGTCCCGCGCGCCGAGCACGATGCGGCAGCCCGCCCCGCCGAGCCGCTCCAGCGTCGGCACCACCTCGCCGCGGAAGCCGGTCGGCTCCTTGTCCACGATGAAGATGTCGGGCCGGAGCGATTCCGCGGTCTGCAGGATGATGGCCTCGCGCAGCCGGATCGACTCCTCGATCGACATGTTCATGTTCAGGCTGCGGTAATCGCCGTCCGGCAGCTTCGTGACGCCGGGTACGCGGCCCCAGTCGACGCCGCTACCGAACTCGAAGCTCCCCACGACGGGAGAGCCCGACACGATCACGATCGAGGTGCCGGGCGCCGCCGACACGAGCGCGTTGGCGATGGCGCGCGAGCGCCGGAGATGACCGAGCCCGAACGTATCGTGGCTGTAGATCAGAACGCGGGTGTGCTGGTCGCCCGGGCCCCGCCCCGTGGCCCGGAAAGGCCGTCGCCCCGCAGCGTCGCGTCCGTATGCCATCGGTGGTCGATGTCCCGCATCGAGGCCCATGTACCACGTCCGACGGACAGGTCATCCCCTCGGGTTCACGTATCGCGTCCGGTCCGATGCGGTGCTATCGTGACGCTAGGATGAACAAGAGCCTGTTCAAATACATCTGGCGGTACTCGCGTCGCGAGCAGATCATCATTTTCCTCGTCGTGCTCGCGTCGCTGCCGTTCTACTACGTGTCGCTCGACCTGCCGCGGCGTATCGTCAACGAGGCGATCCAGGGCCGCTCCTTCCAGAACGGACAGGAGACGGCATCCTTTCTGGGCATCTCGCTGGCCTGGCCTGGGTGGCTCGGCGGCGGCGAGACTACGTTCTGGCCCGGGTTCCAGGTCGGCCGCTTGGAACTCCTGTTCGGCCTCTCGTTCCTGTTCCTGTTCTTCGTGCTCGTGAACGGCTGGTTCAAGTACTGGATCAACGTCGCGAAGGGCGCGCTCGGGGAGCGCATGATGCGGCGCATGCGCTTCGAGCTGTTCAGCCTAGCGCTCCGGTTCACCCCGGACGCGCTGCGGACCGTGAAATCCTCCGAGGCCGCGACGATCATCAAGGACGAAGTCGAGCCGATCGGCGGCTTCATCGGAGACGCGTTCATTCAGCCGGTCTTTCTCGGTACGCAGGCCGCGACCGCGTTGATCTTCATCCTTCTCCAGAGCGTCTGGCTCGGCCTGATGGCGGGCGGCGTCGTGGGCATCCAGTTCATCGTGATCCCGCGGATGCGCCGCGACCTGCTACGGCTCGGCCGCATGCGTCAGATCGAATCGCGTCGTCTCGCGGGACGGATCGGCGAGGTCATCGACGGCATGGAGGCGGTCCAGGTCCACGACACGGCGCGCTGGGAGCGGGCCGAGATCGGACACCGTCTCTTCCACCTCTTCGACATCCGCTTCCGGATCTACAAACGTAAGTTCGTCGTCAAATTCCTCAACAACCTGCTCGCGCAGATGACGCCGTTCTTTTTCTACGCATTCGGAGGATATTTTGCCCTGCGGGGACGGCTCGATATCGGCCAGCTCGTCGCTGTGATCGCCGCGTATCGCGAGCTGCCGCCGCCCTTGAAGGAACTGATCGACTGGGACCAGCAACGTCTCGACGTTCAGGTGAAATACGACCAGGTCGTCGGCTACTTCGCGTCGGACAGGATCATTCATCGGGACGATGACGCGCCCGAGCCCGACGACGAACCTCTCGTCGGGCCGCTCAGGGCGTCCGGTCTGAAGGCCTTCGACGCTTACGGAAACGCCGTGATCGACAACGCGGCGTTCGACATCGCGCTACCGGCCAGCATTCACCTCGTCGGTGCAGGCGGGCCGGGCGCCAGCACCTTGGCGCGCATCCTCGCGCACCGCGACACGGGTTTCTCGGGAGAGCTGAAGATCGGCGACCACGATCTCGCGAACCTACCTCGGTCGGCGATCGGCCGTCGCATCGCGTATGCGGGGTCGGAGCCCATCCTGTTTCCGGGCTCGCTGCGTGACAACCTGCTCTACGGGCTCAAACAGAACCCGCCCGCACCGCAAGAGCAGACCGAGGAGGAGTTGCGGCGGCTCCTCGAGGCCAAGCGCACCGGTAATCCGTTCGAGAGCCTCGACGTGGATTGGACGGATCTGGGACAGGCCGGCGCGGCAAACCGAGACGAACTCGACGACCGGCTGCTCGATCTCCTGGGGCGCGTGGGGCTCGAACAGGACGTGTACCGGTTCGGGCTGGCGGGCCGGATCGACCCCGAGCGCAATCCGGCTCTCGCCGAGCAGATCGTGGATGCGCGCGAACGTTTGCGAACCAAGCTCGAGGCCGACGGTATGGCGGACCTCGTCGAGCCCTTCGATCCGGACCGATACAACACCCGTGCGACGGTTGCCGAGAACCTCCTGTTCGGCGTGCCGAAATCCCGCGATCTCGTCGGACGTGCGCTGGCCGAGCACCCGCGATTTCGCGAGGCGCTGGGACGGGCGAAGCTGACGGACGTCCTCGTGGGGCTCGGTGCAGAGATCGCCCGGACGATGACCGACATCTTTCGCGGCGTGCCGTCGGGGCACCCGCTCTTCGACCAGTTCTCCTTCATCCACGCGGACGAATTGACCGAGTTCGACGATGTCCTGAAGCGTGTCGGCGTGCGCGGCCGGGGCGGGCCGACGCGTGACGACCGCACTCGCCTCATCGCGCTGCCGCTCGCCTATATCGAGCCGCGCCACCGCCTCGGTCTCATCGACGAGGCCCTGCAGGACAAGCTCGTGGCCGCGCGGGCGACCGTGCGCGAGATCCTGGCGCGGGACGGTGCGGACGAGATCGACGTCTACGACCCCGATAAGATCGCGATGGCGGCCCCTGTGCGCGACAACCTGCTGTTCGGGCGCGTCAACGAGAGCGTCGCGGACGCGCGCGAACTCGTGCGCGTCGCGGGCGCCGAGGTGCTGGCCGAGATGAACCTGAAGAAGGACCTGGAGCGCGTCGGGCTCGATCACCAGGTCGGGCCGGCCGGGCGTCTCCTGACGTCCTCGCAGCGCGCCAGCGTCAACCTGATCCGCTGCCTCGTGAAGCGCCCGGACCTGCTCGTGGTGGACGGTGCGCTCGCGGCCTTCGGGGAAGAGCAGGTCGACGGGGTACTCGACCTCCTCATGTCCGAGACGGAAGGACGGACGCTCACGATCGTCCTCCCGAACGACCACCACGCCGATCGGTTCGATGTGACGATGCAGTTCGAGGGCGCGGCGCTGTCAGTCGAGGACCGCCGCACTGCGCCCGAACGGGTTACGGCGGCCGCCGCGGAATGAGGAGCCTCGCATGACGATCGACACGGAGGTTGCGGCCCTGCGGCAGGTGCCGATGTTCAAGGACATCGATCCGTCGCGACTGAAGCTGCTCGCCTTCGCGTCGGAGCGGATCCAGTACAAGGCCGGTCAGCGCCTCTTCCTTCAGGGCGACGCGGCGGACGCCGCCTACGTCATCCTAGAGGGCCGGGCCGACATCCTGCTCAAGACGCCGGGCGGCGACGTGAAAGTCGCCGAGCTCGGCCGCAACCAGATCGTGGGCGAGATGGCGATCATCTCCGACACGCCGCGCTCCGCGACGGTCGTGGCGGGAGAGGCCTCGGCAGCCCTGCGCATCGACAAGCGGGTTTTCCTCGATCTCCTCGTGCAGTTCCCGCAGATGGCGATCGCGATCATGCGGGAGATCGCACGCCGGCTGGAGCGCACGAACGCGCAGCTCGTCTCGGCACAGCGCGGCTGATCTCGCGTCAGAACGCCTTGAAGGTGATGATCGTGCGCGTATCCGCGATCTGCGGGATCGGATGGACGTTCTCCGCCACGAAGTGACCGATATCGACGTGATCGTCGACGTGGAATTTGGCCAAGATGTCGTAATTGCCCGCCGTCGAGTAGATCTCGGACGCGATCTCCCGGTCCGCCAGCGCGCTCGCGACCGGGTAGGTCTGGCCGAGCTTGCACTTGATCTCGACGAAGAAGGTCTGCACGGGCGGGCTCCGGTCCGGGGTCTGGTGCTGGCTTAGACTGCCAGCGGATAGCCTTCAACGCGCCCGCAGGAGGAGGCGCGCGACGTCGACGAGCGCCGCGCCGAGCCGCGCGTCGTCGCTCTTCAGCGTCAGCCGCCGAGGCCCGGGGCGCCGGGTCTCCGACGGCTTCGGGATGTGGATGAACAGCACGGGCGCCTGCGCTCCGAGCGCGTGGAAATACGCCGCGTTGCAGAGGTAGCGACCGGCATCGCGCGAGAGACGCGCGGGCAGCCCTTGACGCAGGACGGCGAGACGCGCCGCCTCGGCCGGGGCCGTCGTCCAGCGCGGCGGAGAGCGGGTCATCGGCGCGTGCGCCGTCTCACCCGCGCGGTCGGGGAACAGGGTACTGCGGCGCGAGGTCCCGCGACGCTCCACCCGGATCCGGCGCGAGCGGCCCGCGACCCCGACCATCAGGATCGCCGACGGCCGCTCGGCCAGGGCCGGCTCGAGCTCGGTCAGAATCGCCGCGTAAGCCGTCGTCAGGACCCGCAACCGCACCTCGACGCCCAGCACCCGCCAGCGTGGGCAGGCCGCGACCGCGCGCGCCGCCCCGGCGCTCGGGTTGCGCGGCATGGACGGGAAGGGCCCGAAGCCCGTCACGAGAAGGTGGCCCGGCACGCCTCAGATCCCGAGCAGAGTGCCGATCTCGTCGGCCGCGGCGGCGGGCGAGAGGGTCGCGTCCGCGACGCCGGCCTCGATCTCGGGTACGCGGGCGGCGAGGCGCGGGTCGCCCCGCAGCTTCGCCCGGATGCGCTCGTCGACGAGCGCCCACATCCATTTCAGGTCCTGGGCACGGCGGCGGGCCACGAGGGCGCCGCTGGCCGCGTGCAGCCGCCGATGCTCCATCACGCGCGACCACAGGTCGTCGAGGCCGCTCTCGGCCAACCCCGAGACCAGCACGACGGGCGGCATCCAGTCGACGCCGGCCGGCACCAGTATGTGCAGCGCCGAGCGGTACTCGGCGGCGGCAGCGGACGCCCGGTTCGCGCCGTCTCCGTCCGCCTTGTTGACCGCGATCATGTCGGCGAGCTCGATCACGCCCTTCTTGATGCCCTGCAATTCGTCGCCCGCGCCGGGCAGCGCGAGGACGAGGAAGAAGTCGGTCAGGTCCGCGACGGCCGTCTCGGACTGCCCGACGCCCACCGTCTCGACCAGCACGACGTCGAACCCGGCCGCCTCGCAGAGTAGCATCGCCTCCCGGGTCTTCGCCGCGACGCCGCCCAGCGTGCCGGAGGAAGGGGACGGCCTGATGAAGGCAGCGGGGCTCACCGCGAGGCGCGCCATACGGGTCTTGTCGCCGAGGATCGCGCCGCCCGTGCGGCTGGAGCTCGGGTCGACCGCGAGCACCGCCACGCGATGCCCGGCCGCGATCAGCGACATCCCGAGCGCGTCGATCAGCGTCGACTTGCCGACGCCCGGCACGCCCGTGATCCCGACCCGCACCGCGCCGCCGGTGCGGTGCATGATCCCGTCGAGCAGGGAGGCCGCGGCGGCCCGGTCGTCGGCGCGCTTCGATTCGACGAGCGTGATGGCGCGCGCCAGCGCGGCGCGGTCGCCCGCGATCAGGTCGTCGGCCTCGGGACGCCGGCTCACGAGGTCTCCCGCCCGCCGAGCGCGGTGAGGAGCGCCGCGACTGACAGGACCAGGCCGGCCGCGAAGATCTGGTCGTGCGAGCCTGTCGCCCGGAACAGCGCCGCGAGGGCCAGACCCGCGACCGC
>CAHJXE010000139.1 GCA_903644085.1 Hyphomicrobiales bacterium | reverse complement strand
GGCCTTCCTGACGCAGGACCCAACCGCGCGCCGCATCTTCCTGCCGGACGGGCAGGTGCCGGCGATCGGCTCGCTCCACCGCCAGCCGGAGTTGGCGGAGACGATGCAGGCGATCGCCGAAGGGGGCGCGAAGGCGTTCTACGAGGGGCCGATCGCGTCCGACATGATCGAGTACCTTCGAGGGCTCGGCGGGCTGCACACGCTCGAGGACTTCGCGGGGACGCGGGGCGAGTACGTCCGCTCGATCAAGGCGGGATTTTGCGGCTACGAGGTGCACGAGGTGGAGGGTAATGGGCAGGGGATCATCGCGCTTCTCATCCTCAACATCCTGTCCCGCTTCGAGGCGCGCGGCGATCCGCTGCACGTCGACCGGCTGCATGTCGAGACCGAGGCGACGCGCCTCGCCTACGCGGTGCGCGACCGCTACCTCGCGGACCGGGGCGACACGCCGATGCCGGTCGCGTGGATGCTGTCGGGGCAACTCGCGGACGAACTCGCCTCGAAGATCGACCTCTCCCAGGCGATTTCGCCTCTTCCGAGGACGAACTCGCCCGAACATCGCGACACGGTCTACATCGCGGTCGTGGACAAGGACCGCAACGCCGCGAGCTTCATCAACTCGATCTTTCACGTCTTCGGCTCGGGGCTCGTCAGCCCGCGCACCGGCGTGCTCTTCCACAACCGCGCGACGAGCTTCGTGATCGACCCCGACCACCCGAACACGATCGCGCCGGGCAAGCGCCCGCTCCACACCATCATTCCGGGCCTACTCGCGAAGGACGGCCGGACCGTCATGCCCTTCGGGGTCATGGGCGGGCACTACCAGGCGATGGGGCACGCGCATCTCGTCTCGAAGGTGGTCGAGTTCGGCATGGACCTGCAAGCCGCGATCGACCTGCCGCGCCTCTTCCCGCGGCACGACAGCGGCATCCTCGATCTCGAGACGCCGCTGCGCGAGAGCGTCGGCGCGGAGCTCGCCCGCCGCGGCTTCCGGACCGGCGCGACCCCGACCCCGATCGGCGGCGCCCAGGCGATCTGGATCGATTGGGAGCGGGGCACGTTGATCGGCGCGTCCGATCCGCGCAAGGACGGGTGCGCCATCGGGTACTGAGGCTGCGACGCAACCCCCCGGGCGGCTACGGCGTTTGAACTCTCGTAGGGAGGAGCTTGCGCCTCCCATGAGGCAGGCTCCCCGATGCGCTCCGTCCCCCTCACCGCCGTGGTCATCCTCGCGGCCCTTACCTGCCCGGCGCTCGCCGAGCATGGCGGCGACCGCCAGGCGGCCGGCGGCGCGTTCATGTCGAGCTACTCGCAAGGTCCGTATTCGAGCCCCGTGCGGGCAGGCGACCCGGCATCGTCCCAGGGAGGCGGTATGACCGGCGGACGGGACGTGTCGGCCACCGGTTCGATCGCGCCGCGGGCGCCGCGGCGGGGTCGCTGACATGCGATGCACCAGCCTGATCCGGCTCGCGGGTGTCATCACTTCGACCGCCCTTCTCACCACGACGGCTTTGGCCCAGTCGCGGCCGAGTTCGACCGCCATGACATGCCAGCAGGCGCGCGGCTTCGTGGCGAGCCGGGGCGCGGCGGTGCTCGGCACGGGCGGTATGACTTACGATCGCTTCGTGCGCGACCGGCGCTACTGCGAGGCGACCGAGATCACCTCGAACGCCTTCGTGCCGACGCGCGACAACCCGCAATGCCAGATCGGTTATCGCTGCCTCGAACCCAGCCAGGACTGGTTCGGCGAGGATTCCTAACCGGCGGTCCTGATCGTCGTCGAGCCTGCGATCCCGTCATCCGCGTATGACGTGATCCTGGGACGTCGACGCGAGCGGTGCTTGTGCAGATAGGCCGTTTGGGCCAGGGACACGCTACAGCGTGAACTCATTCCCGAACGACGACGCCATGATCCATGTGAGATTTCCCGACGGAGCAGAGCGCCAGTTCCCCGAGGGCGCGACGGGCGGGGAGGTCGCGGGTGCGATCTCGAAGTCGCTCGGGAAGCGCGCGATGGCGCTGAAAGCGAACGGGGTCGTCCACGACCTCTCCTCGCCCGTACCGGACGGAGCGACGATCGAGATCCTGACGCGCGACGCCCCCGAATCGCTCGAACTCATCCGTCACGACGCCGCACACGTGATGGCCGAGGCCGTGCAGGAGATCTGGCCCGGCACGCAGGTCACGATCGGGCCGGTGATCGAGAACGGGTTCTACTACGATTTCGCCAGGGAGGAGCCGTTCCGGCCCGAGGACCTGGCGCTGATCGAGGCGAAGATGCGCGAGATCATCGCGCGCAACGCCCCGATCACTTGCGAGACCTGGGATCGTGAGCGCGCGAAGACCTTCTTCCGCGACAAGGGTGAGGCCTACAAGGTCGAGCTGGTCGACATGATCCCGGCGGACCAGGCGCTCCGCATCTACCGGCAGGGCGAGTGGCTGGACCTCTGCCGCGGTCCGCATGGAGCCTCGACCGGCGGCATCGGCTCGGCTTTCAAGCTGATGAAGATCGCGGGCGCGTACTGGCGCGGCGATTCGAGCCGGCCGATGCTCCAGCGCATCTACGCGACCGCCTGGGCGAACGATGCCGATCTCAAGGCCTACCTGACCCAACTCGAGGAGGCGGAGCGGCGCGACCATCGCCGGCTCGGGCGCGAGATGAACCTGTTTCATTTCCAGGAGGAGGGGCCGGGCGTCGTCTTCTGGCACCCGCATGGCTGGACCATGTTCCAGGGCCTTGTCTCCTACATGCGCCGCCGGCTCGCCGGTCGCTACCAGGAGGTGAACGCCCCGCAGGTGCTCGACAAGTCGCTCTGGGAGACCTCCGGCCATTGGGGCTGGTATCGCGAGAACATGTTCCAGGTGCAGTCGGCCGGGGACGAGGCCGAGGACAAGCGCGTCTTCGCGCTGAAGCCGATGAACTGCCCCGGCCACGTCATGATCTTCAAGCACGGGCTGAAGAGCTACCGCGATCTCCCTGTTCGATATGCCGAATTCGGCGCGGTTCACCGCTACGAGCCGTCCGGCGCGATGCACGGCTTGATGCGGGTGCGCGGCTTCACGCAGGACGACGCCCACATCTTCTGCACGGACGAGCAGATGGCGGCCGAGTGCCTCGCGATCAACGAACTGATCCTCTCGGTCTACCGCGATTTCGGCTTCGGGGAGATCGTCGTGAAACTCTCGACGCGGCCGGAGAAGCGCGTCGGGTCGGACGCGCTCTGGGACCGGGCCGAGGAGGTGATGACCCGCGTGCTGGGTGAGATCGAGGCCGGGTCGGGCGGGCGCATCCGGACGGGCATCAACCCGGGCGAGGGCGCGTTCTACGGGCCGAAGTTCGAGTACACCTTGCGCGACGCGATCGGCCGCGAGTGGCAATGCGGTACGACGCAAATCGACTTCAACCTGCCCGAGCGGTTCGGCGCTTCCTACATCGACGCGGAGAGCAACCGTCAACCGCCCGTCATGATCCACCGCGCGATCTGCGGCTCGATGGAGCGCTTTCTCGGCATCCTGATCGAGCACTATGCAGGGCATTTCCCGCTCTGGATCGCGCCCGTCCAGGTGGTGGTCGCGACGATCACGCAGGACGCGGACGACTACGCGCACGAGGTCGTGACGGCGCTCCGCACCGCGGGGCTGCGGGTCGAGGCGGACCTGCGCAACGAGAAGATCAATTACAAGGTCCGCGAGCACTCGCTCGCCAAGGTGCCGGTCATGCTGGTGCTCGGCCGCCGCGAAGCGGAGACGCGCGCCGTCTCGATCCGCCGCCTGGGTTCCCGCGACCAGACAGGCGGCTCGCTCGACGAGACGGTCACGGCGCTCGTCGCCGAGGCGACACCGCCCGACCTGCGCCAAGCCTGACGCAGGTCGTCAAGCTCGACCGGAGAGCGGCCCGGCGCTCGGCGCCGTGTCGCCCGGCCCGAGCGCGCGCTGCATGAGAACCGTGTCGAGCCAGCGCCCGTGCTTCCAGCCGACGGCGCGAAGCGTGCCGATGTGGTCGAAACCGGCCGCCGCGTGCAGGCGGATCGACGCGAGGTTCGCCGAGTCGCCGATCACCGCGACCATCTGACGGAACCCGCCCGCGGCGGCCGCGATCACAAGGGCGTCGAGCAACGTGCGTCCGACGCCGCGACCCTGCGCCGTCTCGGCCACGTAGACGGAGTTCTCGACCGTGCCGCGATAGGCGGGCCGGGCCCGGTACTCGCCCGCATAGGCGTAGCCCGCGAGGCGTTCGTCGATCTCGGCCACCAGATAGGGATAGCGGCCGGCGAGAAGGCTCGCGCGGCGCGACGTCATGTCGGCGTCGCTCGGCGGCTCGAGCTCGAACGAGGCCGTGCCGGTGAGCACCGCGTCGCGGTAGATCGCCGTGATGGCCGGGATGTCGGCGAGTTCGCAGGGTCGGACGATCATGAGCCCCGGGCTCCCGCGTTCGATATCCGAGTCGGGCGCTGGATCCCCCTCCTCGAGGGGGAGCGGGTAAGGTGCGGGAAAAGCGCGATCTCCGGAGAGGGCGCTTCTCCCTCACCCGGTCGGCGTTGCCGGCTCGATCTCTCCCCCTCGGGGAAAGGTGAAGCGTGCCCGTCCTCTGGCGTGATCGCCATGATCATCGGCCGTCTCCGCTACGCCGCAGGTTGCAACCGCATGGCAAGCGCCAGCAAAGCCCGGTCGTGCAAGACGACCATCGCCTCGCGCGGTTTCAGCCACGCAACCGCCTCATCGACCGTCGCGGCATCGATGATCTTCGCCTCCGCCATCACCCGCTCGGGCTCGAACTCGCCCCGCGCCCGGTGCGGCTTGTGGTCGAGCATGGTCTCGTGGAGGTCGCGCAGGTGCGCATCGCCGTGCAGCGCCCGTAGGGCCGACGCATCATCGAAGCCGAGCCGCGCGTTCTCGATCTGCAACGCGTTGGCGCGCTCCACGATCGGAGGGACGCGTGTCTCGGACGGCGTGAGCAGGAGGCCCATCCGTTTCAGCGCGAGGCCGATCGCGAGCGAGCCCGAGAGCCACGAGATCGGGATCGCCAGGACAAGCCCGAGGATGGTCGGGGACATCCACAGGAACAGCGAGGTCGCGATCAGGAAGGCCGAGAGCCCGGTCACGAGGCCGAGCGCGGTGTGCCAGCGATGGCGGCGCACGATGTCGCGTAGCGGGATCGACCCGTCGTCGCGGCGCTGCGGGTTCCAGCCCGTGTCGCCGCCGATCAGGATCTGGAAGACCGAGCCCGACTGCACGACCATCAGGATCGGGGCGATCAGCGCCGAGAGTATGATCTCGAGCACGGCCGACACGACGAGGCGAAAGCCTCCGCCCGCCGCGCGTCGCGAGCCGGAGCGCACGAGCATCAGCACGAGCCCGAAGAGCTTCGGCGCCAAGAGGATGCCCATCGTGATCGCGAAGAGCCATAGCGCGCGCTCGGGATCGAAGCGCGGCCAGGAGGGGAAGAGCCTGAAGTCCCGGCTGAAATATTCCGGTCGGATGTAGGTCGTCTGAAGGACAAGCGCGATGCCGACCATGAGCTGCAGCAGCCAGAAGGGCGAGGCGAGGTAGGACATGATGCCGGTCGCGAAATGCTGCCGCGTCGCGAGCTTGAGGCCGCTCGCGCCGACGACGCGCGAGTGCTGGAGGTTGCCCTGGCACCACCTGCGGTCGCGCACCGACAGATCGATCAGGGAGGGTGGGCTCTCCTCGTAGCTGCCTTCGAGCTCGGGCAGCATGTAGACGGACCAGCCGGCGCGCCGTATCAGCGCCGCCTCGACGAAATCGTGGCTCAGCACGTGGCCGCCGAAGGGCGGGCGGCCCTTCAGGTCCGGCAGGCCGCAATGCGCCGCGAAGGCGCGCGTTCGAATGATGGCGTTGTGCCCCCAGTAATTGCCGTCGCGGCCGGACCAGATCGCGAGACCCGTGGCGATAACCGGACCCGTGACGCGCGCGGCGAACTGCTGGACGCGCGCGAAGAGGGTGTTGCGGTTGAGGATGAGCGGCAGGCTCTGCACGATGCCGGCGCGGGGGTCCGCCTCCATCGTGCGAACCAGCGTCAGGATGCACTCGCCCGTCATCAGGCTGTCCGCGTCCAGCACGATCATGTGCTCGTAGGCGCCGCCCCAGCGCGTGACGAAATCCGCGATGTTGCCGGCCTTGCGGTGGTGGTTCTTCTCGCGGTGGCGATAGTACAGTCGCGCCTGCGGGCTGATCCGCCGGCGCAACGCGAAGAACGCTCGCTCCTCCGCGACCCACGCGTCCGGGCTCGTCGAATCCGAGAGGATGAAGTAGTCGAACGCGCCGCCTTCTCCCGTCGTCTCGACGGATTCGCGGATGGCTTCGAGCGCCGAGAAGGTGCGCGAGGTCAGCTCGTTGTAGACCGGCATGACGATCGCGGTGCGGGTCGAGAGCGGCGTCTCGGTCGTCGTGCCGCCGCCCGGCCTGAACAAGAGCTTCAGGAACCCGAGCACGGCGCTCGTGAAGGCGAGCGCGATCCAGGAGAAATTGACCACGAACAGGCCGAGCAGCACGTACTGGAGCACCGTCGTGCGGCTGACCGCCACGACCTCGTACATCTCGTAGGCCCCGTAGGCCGTGAGTAGGAGACCGCCGCCGAACACGAAGGCGCGCGCTCCCCAAGGCTTCGCCGCGTCGGGACCCGCGAACCGGGCGCGTTCCTCATCGCTCCACCGCGCCAGCGATTGGGTCGGCATCGCGAGCCGGCTCTCGGGCGGGAGCGACGGTTCCTCGGGCGTACGCCGGAGCGGCGCGAACGGCGCGACGTTCAGGTTGTCCAACGATACAGCCATGTCTCTGTGAGCGGCCTGTCGCCCACCTGCAGCACGAGCCTCATCTCACACGCGGTTTCGCCCCCAGCGTCAAGCTCGAAGGAGACCCGCACGACCTTGGCGCCGGGATAGGACCACAGCTTCACGTTGACGATCGTGCCGGGCGTGGCCGTGAGCGCGGCCCGCATGTCTCCGACAGGGGCCGCGAGGGTGTCGCCCGCGAACTCGACGATGAAGCGCCGCCGCCGCCCGGTCGATCCCTTGCCGGAGCGCGTCGCCGCGACCGTCGCGAGAGCCGGGCGTTCGGGCGGCGTCCAGCACCAGAACTGGCGGTAGGCGAGCGACACTTCCGAGTTCGCCGCCATCGCGGCCTTGGGCCGCCAATAGGCCAGGATGTTGTCGTTGATCTCCGAGTCGCTCGGGATCTCGATCAGCTGGACCGCGCCCTGCGCCCACTCGCCGATCGGCTCGATCCACAGGCTCGGGCGCCGCTCCAGGTGCTGGGCGTCGTCCTGGAAGGCCGCGAAGTCGCGCTCGCGCTGCACGAGGCCGAAGCCGCGCGGGTTCTGGTCGAGGAAGGCCGAGATCTGGAGCGTGTCCGGGTTGTTCAGCGGTCGCCAGATCCACTCGCCCTGGCCGTTGAGGATCTGGAGGCCCGACGCCTCGTAGACGGCCGGGCGGATGTCGTCGCCCCCGCGCCGCACGTTCGGCCCGAAGAGGTACGTCGCGCCCATGCCGCCGAGCCCGACATGCTCGAGCGGGACCCGCGGGAAGAGCGTCGTCTCGACATCCACGATGGTCACCTCACCCGGCCGGAACGTCATCCGGACCGCGCCCGCGACCGAGTCCGAATCGACGAGCGCGTGGACCACGAGCGCGTTGGTGCCGGGCGTCGGCCGCTCCAGCCAGAACGCGCGGAAGATCGGGAACTCCTCGCCGCGCGCATCGGCGGGTTTCAGGGTCAGGGCGCGGGTCTGGATGCCATAATTCTGACCACGCGCGAGCGAGCGGAAGAAGGTCGCGCCCTGCACGATCGCGAAGTCGAGCGGCGGCCCGTCGGGCGATGTCGCGAGCAGGCGAAACCCGGAGAAGCCGAGATCGGGCAGGTTCTCGGGCAGCTTCATGCTGCCGAAATCGAAACGGCCGCGGTCGAAGGTGATGCGGCGGATCTGCCCGTCCTCGACCGTGAAGAGCGTGACGCCGGCCGAGAACACGAAGCCGCGGGGCAACGGCTCGGCCACGAAGCCCCGGCCCTCGCCCTCCCAGAGCCGGCCGGCCGGCGTCGGCTTGATCGCGATGTACTGCTCGTAGTTCAGCCCGCCGAACGGGTCGGGCAGATCGTTCGGCGGCGCCGAGAACGGGCGGCGCGAGAGCGTCCGAGCGAGGTCGACGACGCCCTGCGGGGTGAAACGCTGGCCTTCGCCGAGCGCGGCCTGGATCGCCGCCTGCGGGGTCGTGACCTGGGCCTGCGCCGGCCCGATGCCCGCCACGACGGCCGCGAGC
>CAHJXE010000138.1 GCA_903644085.1 Hyphomicrobiales bacterium | reverse complement strand
GCTCGCTTTTCGAGAAGCAACGGCGTGCGCTTCTCATCGGGGCGGCCGCGATCGCCCTCGCCCTCGGGGGCTTCCAGCTGACCCGCGAGAAGGCGGCCGACAGGCCCGCATTCGCCGAGAACCCGGTCGTGGGCACAAGTCAGGTCGCCCCGGCGCAGACGCGGCCCGCGGCCACCCCGGCAGTGCGCCCGGCGCTCCAGACGCCGCGGTCCGCGACGTCCGATCCGCAGACGACGCAGTCCCTCGCGGACGGCGCCGTCGACGATGCCCCGCGGGGTCAGCCGGACGCCACCATGACCGCCCAGCCCGCATCCGCCCCGCCCACGACCCCCATGCTCGCCCAGTCCACCGCGCAGCCTACATCCGTCCAGCCCCCGGCCGCGCAGTTCGCGTCTGCCCAGCCCGCCGCATTGCCGCCGACGACCGTCGTCGCCCCCAAGACGGACACTCTCGACACCGCGAGACTCGCCGCCCTGTCGAGCGCGAGCCCGAAATCCGTCGCCGGTCCTGCGACCATCGCGCCGACCGCTCCGACCCCGGAACGCCCGGATCCCGCGGCCGCGATCACCGCACTGCGCCAGGCGGCTTTCGGCGGGAACGCGCTCGCGCTCTACGAACTCGGGGTCAGGACGTCCGAGGGCCGCGGCGTGCCCCGGGACCTGCAGCTCGGCACCGGGTATTTCGAGAAGGCCGCCGAGAAGGGGCTCGCCCCCGCCCAGTACCGGACCGGCAACGCCTACGAGAAGGGCGTCGGCGTGACGCGCGACCTCGACGTCGCCAAGACCTGGTACAAGCGCGCGGCCGACGGCGGGAACACGCGCGCCATGCACAATCTCGCGGTCCTCATCGCGGAAGGCGCGGGCGGCAAGCCCGATTACCCGGCGGCCAGCGGCTGGTTCCAGCGCGCGGCCGAGCAGGGCGTGCGCGACAGCCAGTACAACCTCGCGGTCCTCTACGCCCGGGGCCTGGGGACGACGCAGGACTTCTCCAAGTCCTACATCTGGTTCGCCATCGCGGCCGGGCAGGGCGACGAGGATGCCGGCCGCAAGCGCGACGAGGTCGGCGGGAGGCTGTCCGCGGCCGACCTCGCCCGCGCCAAGAGCCTGGTGGAGCGCTGGCGCCCGACCCCCGCCAACATGGCGGCGAACGAGGTCGCAGCCCCGACCCTGCCGCCGCTCCCCGCGACGGCGACCGGGACCGCCGACCTGCCCCTGAAACGCCAGCAGCGCGAGGGCCGCGGCTGATCCGGGCCGACCGGACGCGAGCGCTCACTTCCGGTTCATCGCAGACCTGTTGAACGAGTAGCGCGGGCGGTCGTAGCCGAGGCCCCGGGTCTCGGCCATAACGGGCGCTCACACGAGACGGGATCGGCCGGACGGGCCGACC
This sequence comes from Hyphomicrobiales bacterium, assembly GCA_903644085.1. Taxonomy (GTDB): domain Bacteria; phylum Pseudomonadota; class Alphaproteobacteria; order Rhizobiales; family Beijerinckiaceae; genus Enterovirga. The sequence goes on along the minus strand of CAHJXE010000138.1, from coordinate 6,908 downwards.
GGTCCGATCTTCGGGACAGCCGCGTTGCAGATCTATCTGCCGATCGCCGAGATGCCGGTCAGCGTCATGCTGGTCCTGGGCCTCGGCGCGGCCGTGGGCTTCGTGTCGGGCCTGTTCGGGATCGGCGGCGGCTTCCTGATGACGCCGCTCCTCATCTTTCTCGGCATCCCGCCCGCGACCGCGGTCGCCACGCAATCCGCCCAGATCGCCGCCTCCGCGATGACGAGTTCGCTCGCCGCGGTGCGCCGGCGCGGGATCGACATGAAGCTCGGGGCCGTCCTGACGGCGGGCGGCCTCGTGGGCACGCTGCTCGGCGTGTGGCTCTTCGCGGCCGCCCGACGGGCGGGCCAGCTCGATCTCATCATCGTGGTCAGCTACGTGACGCTGTTCACGGTCGTGGGCTCGCTCATGCTGGCCGAGAGCCTGCGCGACTTCTGGTCGGCGCGCCGCGGCATCGTGCGGCTGAGGCGTCGCGCCGGCGCGCATCCGGCCTTCCTCGGCTGGCCGCTGCGGATGCGGTTTCCCCGCTCGCGGCTCTACGCGAGCGTCATCCCGATCTTCGGGCTCTCCCTCTGCGTCGGCCTCGTGGGGGCGCTGCTCGGCATCGGGGGCGGCTTCATCATGGTGCCGGCGCTGCTCTACGTGTTCCGCGTGCCGACCGCGGTCGTGATCGGGACGTCCCAGATCCAGATCCTCGCGGCGGCGCTCCTCGCGGTGATCCTGCAATCGGTCCTCAACGGCGCGGTCGACGTCGTGCTCGCCCTCATTCTGATCGTGGGCGGCGTCTTCGGCGCGCAGTTCGGCACGCGGGCCGGCCGGGCCCTGCGGGCGGACGTGTTCCGCTTTCTCCTCGCGGTCCTGGTGCTGGGCGTCGGCCTACGCTTCGCGATCGAGCTCGTGTTGCGGCCCTCCGAGCCGTTCTCGCTCTCCCTGCCGGACTCGCGCCGATGACGAGAGGCGCGACGCTGCTGGTCGGGCTCGCGCTCATGGCGACCGGACCCGCGCGGGCCGAGCGCCTCGTGCTCTCGCTCTCCAACCACCAGGTCCAGATCAGCTCGACCTATACCGGGACCGAGCTCACCGGCTTCGGGGTGATCGAGCGCGACGCGCAGACGGCCTCCCGGGCGGGGGGCTTCGACGTCGTGATCACGGTACGCGGCCCACGCGAGGCCGCGACGGTGCGCCGCAAGGAGGAGTTCGGCCCCATCTGGCTCAACCGCGGCCAGCAGAAGTTCGTGGCCGCGCCCGCCTTCATCGGCGTGCTGTCGTCGCATCCCCTGTCGGAGATCGTCGACGACACGGCGCGGCGCCGACTGAGGCTCGGCCTCGCGGCGATCGTCAACGCGCCCGAATTCACGCTCGACCGGGGCCCCGAGGACGAGCCCTACCGGGCGGCCCTCGTCCGGCTGAAGTCGCGCGACGGACTCTACGTCGAGGACGAGCGAGGCGTCGGGTTCGTGACGGACGGGTTCTTTCGCGCCACCATCCCGCTCCCCGCGACCGCGCCCACAGGCAATTACGACGTGGAGGCGGCGCTGTTCGCGGGCGGCGCCCTGCTCGCGCGCAGCCAATCGAGCTTCGAGCTTGTCAAGACGGGGTTCGAGGACCGCGTGACGTCGGCCGCCCGCGAGCGGCCGCTCGTCTACGGGATCGGGACCGCGCTGATCTCGCTCGCCTTCGGGTGGGTGGCGAGCGTCATCTTTCGGCGGGACTGACGGGACCGGGGCGGGCGACCCGCGTTGATGGAGGCTTTCCCGTGAAGGCGCTCTCGCCAGGTCGTCCTCATGCAATCCGAACGCACCATCCCGATCGTCCCCCTCGCGCTCGGGCTCGGCGGCCTTGTTCCCTTCGTCGGCCTGGCGCTCCTCGTGGTGACGGGCTGGGCTGCGCGCATAGGCGTATCCGCCGACCTGGTAAGAGCCGCCCTCCTCGCCTACGGGGCGATCATCGCGTCCTTCCTCGGCGGCATCCGCTGGGGTCTCGCCCTGCGGGAGAGCGGCCGGGCAGCCGCGCTCGACCTTGTCCTCTCGGTCGTGCCGAGCCTCGTCGCCTGGGCCTGCCTCGCGCTGCCCCGGCCGTTCGACGCGGGCGCGCTCGGGCTCCTGTTGCTCGCCTGGGGGGCGGTCGACCAGGACCTGCCACGCCGCGGCCTCGCGCCCGCCTGGTTCGGGCGCCTGCGCGTCATCCTGTCCGGCGTCGCCGGACTCGCGATGCTCGCGGCGGCGTCGGGATGATCCGCTCACCGGCACACGAGACCGGTGCACACCCCATCAGACCCGGGTAGTCTTCGACAACTAGCCAGAGGAGTTGGCATGATCATCGACCTGTCCGACGAGACGCGCTCCGGGCTCGACGAGTTGGCCAGACGCACGGACCGCAGCGTGTCCGCGCTCGCCAGCGAAGCCGTCGCGCATTTCGTCCGGGAGGAACTCGCGATCGTCGACGGCATCAAGCGCGGACTGGAGGACGCACGTCACGGACGCCTGACGCCTCACGCCGATGCGATGCGGCTCATCAGAGAAGCCGTGCAGGAGGCCGGATCGGCCAGATGAGAGAGGTCGTCTGGTCGGACGACGCGCTCCGCGACTTCATCGACGGCATCCGGCATATCGCTCAGACCGATGCCCATGCGGCTGGGCTGGTGGCCGATCGTATCGACGCCGCAGCGATCGCCCTGTCGGACTGGTCGACCGGCCACCCGGGACGGGTCAGGGGAACTCTGGAGAAATTCGTCTCCAAGACCTCCTACATCATCGCGTACACGCTGTCCGACGAGACGGTTACGATCCTGCGAGTGATCCACGGCAGACGTCACTGGCCGGACGATGGCTGGCCGACAATCTAGTCCCCGCACAGCGTCCGGTGGTCGATCGCGAACAGGCGGTTGCGGCCGAGCACGTGGGCGGTGAAGCCGCCGGGGAAGAGCGGCGCGAAGGCCGGGGCGCAGGCGTTCAAACCGCCCGCGTAGACCCCGAACGCCGGCAGGACGCAGCGCTCCCCGTCCGTCAGGAAGGCGCGGGCACGCACGCCGCGCCCGTGCCGCACGACCTTCGCGACCGGGTGGAGATGGCCGGCGAGTTCGCGGCACGCTTCGGGCGCCGGGTGGTGACGCAGGGCGAGCGGCCCGACCGCGATCTCGGACACGACCTCGCCACCTATGGTGGGCGGCAGGACGGGATCGTGGTTGCCCGTGACCCAGACCCAGTCGCGGCCGGCGACGAGCGCGGCCAGCGTCGCGCGCTCGATTCCACCGAGCCGATCCGGCCCGCCGCGATCGTGGAAGCTGTCGCCGAGCGCCACCACCCGGCGGGGCGCGTAACGGTCGAGCACGTCGGCCAGCGCCGCGATCGTGGCGCGCGTGTCGTAGGGCGGCAGCATGAGGCCGCGCCGCGCGAAAGAGGAGCCCTTCTCGAGGTGCAGGTCGGCGACGACGAGCGTCGCGTCGGCCTCCAGGTACATGGCACCCGAGCCGTCGAGCCGGCAGGCGAGGCCCGCGACCCGGGTCTGCGTCGCCGCCACCTCGCTCACGCGCGCCAACGCTGCGCTCACGCCATCGCCTCGTCGAGCAGCACCGTCTCGGCCTCCGCCAGGATGTCGTCCGCCGCCTCGCCGAAGACCCGCTCGCGGCCGATCTCGAGGATCAGCGACACGGCGAGCGGCGAGACGCGGGCCAGCGCCTTATGCCTGATTCGTCCCCGGATGCGCGCCAGCATCAGGCCGAGACGCTTCACATCGAGGAGACCGGTCGCGGCGTCCGCGCGGGCGGCGGCCAGCAGCACATGGTCCGGCTCGTGGCGGCGCAGCACGTCGTAGACGAGGTCCGTCGAGATCGTCATCTGCCGGCGCGTCTTCTCCTGGCCGGGGAAGCGCCGCTCGATCAGCCCCGCGATGATCGCGCAATCGCGGAAGGTGCGCTTCATCATGGCGCTCTCGTCGAGCCAGCTCTCGAGGTCGTCGCCAAGCATGTCCTCGCCGAAGAGCTCCGCGATGAAGCCGGGTTCCTCGGCCTCCCGGGCCGCGACGTCCCCGATGCACCAGACCGCGATGCCGTAATCGTTCGCCACGAAGCCGAGCGGCTTGAGGCGCGCCCGCTCCAGCCGACGGGTGACGAGCATGCCGAGCGTCTGGTGCGCGAGCCGTCCCTCGAACGGGAACGCCACGAGGTAGTGTCGCTTCTGGCGCGGGAAGGTCTCGATGAGAAGTTCGCCCGCGTCCGGGATCAGCGAGCGCTGGCGCTGCTGGTCGAGCCACTCGCCCGCCCCCATCGGGAGCCGCTCCCACTCGGCCGGGTCGGCCAGGAGCCGCCGTACCCGCGCGGCGAGGAAGGTCGAGAGCGGGAACTTGGAGCCCGCATAGGTGGGGATCTTCGGGTCGGTGCCCTGGCTGGTGCGCGTCGCCATGACCTCGTCCTCGTGGATGCCCTCGAAGCGCAGCACCTCGCCCCCGAAGATGAAGGTGTCGCCGGGGCTCATCGCCTCGCAGAACCCTTCCTCGATCTCGCCCAGCACCCGCCCGCGCTTCGGGATCAGCGTGCCGGGCGCGCCGCGGGCCGAGCGCGACAGGCGCACCTTCAGCATCGTGGCCTCGATGATCGTGCCGACGTTCATCCGGTACTGCTGAGCGACCCGCCCGTCGCGCACGCGCCACAGCCCGTCCGGCCCGCGCCGGATCTTCGCGAAGCGCTCGTAGGCGCGCAGCGCGTAGCCGCCGGTCGCCACGAAGTCGACCACCGCCTCGAACTGCTCCCAGGTGAGGTCCGCGTAGGGCGCGGCGGACACGACCTCGTCGTAGAGCGCGGAGAGATCGAACGGGTCCGCGCACGCCATGCCGAGCACGTGCTGCGCGAGCACGTCGAGCGCGCCGGAGCGGGGATCGGGCGTGTCCTGCGCGGCCTCGTGGACCGCGTCGAGCGCGGCCGTGCATTCGAGGATCTCGAAGCGGTTCGTGGGCGCGAGATAGGCGCGAGACGGCTCGTCCATACGGTGGTTCGAGCGGCCGATGCGCTGCATGATGCGGGAGGCACCCTTGGGCGCCCCCACATTCACCACGAGGTCGACGTCGCCCCAATCGATGCCGAGGTCGAGCGTCGCGGTGCACACGACACCCTTGAGCCGCCCCGCCGCCATCGCGGCCTCGACGCGCCGGCGCTGCTCGACGTCGAGCGAGCCGTGGTGCAGCGCGATCGGCAGGTTCTCCTCGTTCAGCCGCCACAGCTCCTGGAACACGAACTCGGCCTGGAAGCGCGTGTTGGTGAAGACGAGCGTCGTCCTGTGCTGCCCGATCAGCCCGTAGATCGCGGGCATCGACAGCCCGCCCATATGGCCGGCGAGCGGCAGCGGCCGGTCGAGCTCCAGCATGCGGATATCGGGCTCCGCTCCGCCTTCGACGACCACAAGGTCGGCCAGCGTGGCCCTACCCGGCTCGACCTCATCCTGAGGTGCCCGCAAAGCGGGCCTCGAAGGAGGGCTCCAGCCGGCCGCATCGGGACCGTCCTGCGTGCTTCGAGGCCGGGCTCCGCCCGGCACCTCAGCATGAGGAGGGTCAGCCGTTTGAGGCACGAGATAGCGTTGCAGCGCCTCCGGCTCGCGCACGGTCGCGGAGAGCCCGACCGCCGTGAGGTCCGGCGCCAGCGCGTGCAGCCGCGCGAGACCGAGCGAGAGGAGGTCGCCGCGCTTGGAGGTCACGAGCGCGTGCAACTCGTCGAGGACCACGCGGCGCAGCCCGCCGAACAGCTCGACCGCGGAGCGGCTCGCCAGCAGGAGCGCCAACTGCTCCGGCGTCGTCAGCAGGATGTCGGGCGGGCGCTCGACCTGGCGCTTGCGCTTGTGAGGCGGCGTGTCGCCGGTGCGCGACTCGATGCGGATCGGCAGCCCCATCTCGGCGACCGGCATCTCGAGATTGCGCGCGACGTCGATCGCCAGCGCCTTGAGCGGCGAGATGTAGAGCGTGTGGAGGCCGCGCCCCTTCAGCGGCGCGGGTCCCGCCTCCGCCAGCTCGACAAGGCTCGGCAGGAATCCCGCCAGCGTCTTGCCCGCACCCGTCGGGGCGACGAGGAGGACGGAGCGGCCGGCGCGGGCGTGCTCCAAGAGGTCGAGCTGATGCGCGCGGGGCGCCCAGCCGCGCGTCGCGAACCAGTCCCGGAAAGCGGCCGGCAGGCCCGCGGCCGTTGTCATACCCTCGTGTACACGGTCCGTTCCGGCGGGTCCAAGATCGAGGGTCAGCGCCCCATCACGATCAGCAGACCCGGGACGTCCTCGCCGCGGTCCTGCCGGGTCGAGGCCGCCTCGAAGAGCACGACGGGTAGGCCGGCGGACGCCGCTACCTCTCTGAGATAGGCCTCCGAATGGGCGTAGCGCCCGTCCTCGCCGAGCCTGACGGCCTCGCCCGCATGCGCCTGAACGGTCAGCGCGAAGAGACCGCCCGACCGGAGGACGCGCGCGACTTCGCGTGTCAGGGGCGCGAGGTCGCCCATGTAGACCGCGACGTCGCACGAGATCGCGAGGTCGGCCGAGCGGTCCGGCCGGCCCGCGAGCCAGCCCACGAGATCGCCGACATGCAGTTCGTCGTAGATCCGCTTCGCGTCCGCCTTGCGCACCATGGCGGGCGACAGGTCGACGCCGACGAGCGTGCGGGCGACGGGCCGGACGGCCTCGCCGGAGAGCCCCGTCCCGCAGCCGAGATCGAGCACCTCGCCGAAGGCGGGGTCCCGCAGCCGCAAGGAGGCGGCGCGGCGCACCGCGTCCGCGAGGAGCGCCGGGCCGCGATAGGCGAGGCTCTGCGTCAGGTGACGATCGAACCGGCCCGCATACTCGTCGAACAGGGCCGTGACGTAGCCGCGCGACATGGCGCCGAGCGGGTCGCCGATGCCGAGCGCCGCGAGCCGGATGCCGGAGCCGAGCCGATCCTGC
>CAHJXE010000137.1 GCA_903644085.1 Hyphomicrobiales bacterium | reverse complement strand
ACGCGCGGCTGGCCGAGGTGTGCGACGCGCTGCTCGACGCGCGGGTCGAGCGGGGCGACCTCGTGGTGGCGCTGGGCGGCGGCGTCGTGGGCGACCTCGCGGGCTTCGCGGCCGCCATTCTGCGGCGCGGCGTCAGGCTCGTGCAGGTGCCGACCAGCCTCCTCGCGCAGGTCGACTCGTCCGTCGGCGGCAAGACCGGCATCAATACGCCGGCCGGCAAGAACCTTGTCGGCGCCTTCCACCAGCCCGCCCTCGTGCTGGCGGACACCGCGACGCTCGATACGGTGCCGTCGCGAGAGATGCGGGCCGGCTTCGCGGAGGTCGCGAAATACGGGCTCATCGACGACCCGTCGTTCTTCGCGTGGTGTGAGGCGAACTGGCGCGGCGTCTTCGCGGGTGGGCCGGAGCGCGAGCACGCCGTCGCGCATGCCTGCCGGGCCAAAGCCGCCGTCGTGGCCCGGGACGAGCGGGAGGAGGGCGACCGCGCGCTGCTGAACCTCGGCCACACCTTCGCGCACGCGCTCGAACGATTGGTCGAGTACGACGGCGCGCGGCTCGTCCACGGCGAGGCGGTCGCGATCGGACTCTGCCTCGCTTTCCGCTTCTCGGTCCGCCTCGGGCTCTGCCCGGAGACGGACGCCGAGCGGGTCGCGGCGCATCTCACGAACGTCGGGCTGCCGACACGGATCGCGGACGTGCCGGGCTGGTCGGCGACGCCGGAGGAGATCCTCGCCGCCATGGCGCAGGACAAGAAGGTCAAGGCCGGCCGGCTGACCTTCATCCTGGCGCGCGGCATCGGGCGGAGCTTCGTCGCGCCAGATGTCGACGCGGGCGATGTGCGGGCGTTCTTGGCGGAGGGTTGAAGGGAGGTCAGGTTCCGGCGGCCGTCAGCATCGGCTGCTGCGCAGGACGCTCCGGCTCGGTCGCCATGAACTGGGCGCGGGCGAGCTCGGCGAAGCGTTCGCCGCGCGCCACGAGTTCGTCGAAGGTGCCGCTCTCGATGACCCGCCCGCCGTCGAACACCAGGATGCGGTCGGCGTTGCGGATCGTCGCGAGGCGGTGCGCGATCACGAAGGTTGTGCGCCCGCGCATGACCTCGTCGAGCGCGGCTTGCAGTTTCTTCTCGGTCGCGGCGTCGAGCGCGCTCGTCGCCTCGTCCAGGATCAGCACCGGCGGGTTCTTGAGGAGGGCGCGCGCGATCGAGAGACGCTGGCGCTCGCCCCCGGAGAGCGAACGGCCCCGCTCGCCGATAACCGAATCGAGGCCGTCGGACTGGCGCTGGATGAACTCGATCGCTTGGGCGCGCTCCAGCGCGACCCGCATCTCCTCGTCGGTCGCGCCCGGGCGCCCGACCTGGAGGTTCTCGCGGATGGAGCGCGCGAACAGCATCGGCTCCTGGAACACGACGCCGATGTTGCGCCGCAGCGACGCGAGGCAGATGTCCCGGATGTCGATCCCGTCGATGCGGATCGCGCCCGATTGCGGGTCGAAGGCGCGGTGCAGGAGGCCCAGCGTCGTGGACTTGCCCGATCCCGTGGAGCCCACGAGCGCCACGTTCTGGCCGGGCTCGATCGTGAAGGACACGTCCGCGATCGCGGCCCGCTTGCCGTCGTAGGAGAACGACACGTTGTCGAACTCGACCCGGCCCTCGAAGCGGTCGAGGTTCTGGGCGTGCGGACGGTCATGAACGGACGGCGCGGTGTCCAGGATCTCGTAGAACTCCCGCATCTTCGGCGCCTGTAGGAAGAGCTGGTTCACGAAGCCGACCACCTGCTCCAGCCTGCCGATCAGCATCGTGGCGATCGACATGAACATGACGACGTCGCCGACGGTCGCGTAGCCCGACAGATGCAGCCATGTTCCCAGCATGAAGATCGACGTCACCGTCAGCGTGGCGGCCGCGCGGGTCGCGATCGAGGCCAGCGCCCACCACGAGAGCACGGGCGTCTGGGCGGCCAGCAACTGGCTGATGGTCGAGCGGAGCGCGCCCGTCTCGGCCGCGACGCGGGTGAAGGACTGGATGACCGGCACGTTGCCCAGCGCGTCGGAGGCCTGCTCGGCGAGGCGCGAGTGGAAGCCCTCGACCGTGCCCTGCATCTCCTCCGTCTTGCGCAGCACGACCGCGGTCAGGATCGTGAAGACGACGACGAGCACGACGAGCAGCGCGCCCAGCCGCCAGTTCAGGAACAGCGTCAGCGGCAGGAGGATCGTCAGCGAGATGATGGCGGCGAAGTGGTCGCGGAAGAAGCCGAGCCAGAGCCAGGCCATCCCGTTCGAGCCCTCCAGCATCACCTTGAGGACGCGGCCGGAATGCGTGGAGGTGTGGAAGGCGAGCGGCAGTTCGAGCACGTGCTCGAAATAAGTCGCCATGGTGGTGAGCCGGCGGCGGTGCGACAGCCTGTCGGCGTGGAGCGCGACCAGCACCCCGGCCCCGATCGTGAACAGCCCGAATGCCACCCAGGCGAGGAGCAGCGGCAGCAGGCTCGAGAAGGTGACCGCTGTGGCGGACTGGCTGCCGCCCCCGGTCAGCCGGTCGATGATCCGGCCGAACAGGACGGGCTCCGCGAAGGCCGCGACCGCGAGGCCGATATTCGCGAGCGAGAGGAGGGCGCCGACCTTCAGGTCGGACCCGAGCTGCCCGAGAACCCGGATGTAGAGACGGATGAGCCACATGGGCGGAACCTGCCCGAGCGGGCGGCGCCGGGCAAGGCCGCCGGTCCCGGCTTTCGCCGGAATGAGCCCCCTAAAGGTAGGGCAGGTTCGGAAGCGGCTTGCCGAACCATTTCTCGTGCAGCGCCGAGAGCTCGCCGTTGTTCTTGGTGAAGTACAGGAAGGTGTTGACCCACTGGCGCAGGTTGAACTGATCCTTGCGCATCGTCATGCCGTTCGGCTGCTGCAGGAGGACGAACTTGCGTTCGAGGTGGTCGCCGCCGTTCTTCGCGAAGAAGGCGTCCGAGGTGATGCCGGTCTCCGCCATGGCGTCGACCTGCCCGGTCAGCATCGCCTGCAGGCTGGACGGCGTATCGTCGAAGCGCACCATCGTGACCTCGCGACCGAGCGTCTGGGTCAGGATCACGTCCTGCACGCCGCCGCGCGGCACCGCGACGCGTAGACCCTTCAGGTCGTTGATGCCCGAGATCTTCTTGTCCTTGCGGGCGTACACCACGTTCTCGATCGCGCTGTACGGGTTCGAGAACAGGACCTGTTTCGCGCGCTCGGGCGTGATCCCGAAGGTCGCGATCAGGATGTCGACCTTGCCGGTCACCAGGAACGGGATGCGGTTCGCGGCGACGAGCTGGACGAGATTGACCTTCACCCCCAGGTACTTGCCGAGCAGTCGCGCGACCTCGGGGTCGTAGCCGTCCGGCTCCTGCTTGTCGTTGAGAAGGCCGTAGGGCGGGAGGTCGACGAGCACGCCGATATTAATGGTGCCGCGACTGACGATCTCGTCGACGGTCTGGGCATCGGCCGGGCGGGCGAACCCGGCGCCCGCGAGGGCGACGAAGGCGAGAAGGTAGGTCAGGATACGCATCGGGTCTCTCCAGGGTGAACGGGTCAGCGGCGGTAGGCCAGGGCGAGCTGCCTCTCAAGCCGCGTCGCCGCGAGCGTGAGGGGCCAGCACAGGACGAAGTAGATGAGCCCGACCGTCCCGAAGATCAGGAACGGTCGAAAGGTGGCGTTGTTGAGCTGCTGCCCGGCACGGGTCAGCTCGACGAAGCCGATGATCGCCGCGAGGGAGGTCGACTTCACGAGGTTCACGCCGAAGCCGACGGTCGGCGGCACGGCGAGGCGGAGCGCCTGCGGCAGCACGACGAGCCCCATCCGAGGCAGGTAGCGCAGGCCGAGCGAGCGCGCGGCCTCGATCTGCCCGCCCGGCACGGCCTGGATCGAGCCGCGCCAGATCTCGCCCAGGAACGCCCCGGCATTCAGGCTGAGGCCGAGCGCGGCGGAGAGCCAGGCTCCGAGGTTGAACCCGAGGAGATCGGCCCCGAAGAACACCAGGAAGAGCTGGATAAGAAGCGGCGTGCCCTGGAACACGCGGATGAACCCGAGCGCGAACCACCGCAGCGCGCGGTGCTCGGAGATCCGCATCAGCGCGATCGCGAGCCCGATGACGGCTCCGCCCGCGAACGCCATCAGCGACAGGAGGACCGTCCAGCGGGCCGCGAGCAGCAGGAAGGTGAAGTCGGAGAGCGAGAGCGCGCGCATCAGCGGGTCTTGATGCGGCCGAAGGCGGCGCGTTCGAGGAGTGAGAAGGCGCCCGAGAAGGCGAGCGACAGGACGAAGTAGATCACTCCCGCCACGATGAAGGACTCGAAGGCGCGGAACGTCCGTCCCTGGATGTTCAGCGCGGCCGAGGTCAACTCGTCGGCCGCGATCGCGGAGGCGATCGACGAGTTCAGCATGAGCAGGATGAACTGGCTGCCGAGCGGGGGCACGATGACCCGCAGGGCCTGCGGCATGACGATGAGCCGGAACACCTGGAGCTTGCGCAACCCGAGCGCGGTCGCGGCCTCGGACTGGCCTGCCCCGATGCTCTCGATCCCGGCGCGCACGATCTCGATCGTATAGGCGGTGCCGTTCAGCGTCAGCGCGATCAGCGCACCCGTGTCGGCGCTGAGCCGGATGCCGAAGGAGGGCAGGCCGAAGAAGATGAAGAAGATCTGCACGAGGAGCGGCGTGTTGCGGATCACCTCCACGTAGCCGACGATCAGCGCCCGCGCGGGCTTCGGGCCGGAGGTGCGCACCAGCGCGCCTAGGATCGACAACCCGAGCGTCAAGACCATCGAGAGCGCGGAGAGCCGCAGCGTCGCGAGGGCGCCGTCGACGAACTCGTCCGACGCCGCCCACATCTCGCCGAACTGGAAGACGTACCCCACGCGCGCCCCGGTCGTCGCGGCCGAAAGGGCCGGCGTGCCTCACCTAAGCCGCGACGCCTCGTTGTGCGCACGCCGTCGGCTGGATGACGCTAGCCCACCCGATCCGCGTCGGCCAGCATCTCTTTCGTCGGCCCGGAGGTCGTGACCGTCACGATCGCGTCCGCTACGGGTGTTGCCCGAGGAGAGTCGATCGCGATGCCGTCCGAGAAGTCGTTTCCCGTCTCCTGGGATCAGTTCCACCGCGATGCCCGGGCGCTCGCGTGGCGGCTGGCGGAGGCCGGACCGTTCAAGGCGATCGTGTGCATCACGCGCGGCGGGCTGGTGCCGGCCGCGATCGTGGCGCGCGAATTGGAGCTGAGGCTGATCGAGACGATCTGCGTCGCGAGCTATCACGACTACGACGTGCAGGGGGAGACGGTGCTCCTGAAGCCGATCGCGCCGGCGATCCTTGAGCTCGGATCGGGTGACGGCACGGGCGTCCTCGTCATCGACGACCTGACCGATACCGGCCGTACCGTCGAGTTCGTGCGACGGCAGCTCCCGAAGGCGCATGTCGCGACGGTCTACGCGAAGCCGGCCGGACGCCCCGTCATCGACACCTTCGTGACGGAGGTCAGCCAGGACACCTGGATCGTCCTGCCCTGGGACATGGGCCTCGCCTACCAGGCGCCGCTGCGGCAGGAGCCGAAGGCGTAAGAGGCTAAGTTTTGACGTAGGTCCGGACGGGCGAATCCGCTACGACGCGCGGCATGCAACCCGCCCCGATCTCACTCCTCACCGTCTGCGGCCTCGAAGAGCTGGAGGGCCACGGCTCGCGCGGCGTGACCGACGTCCTCTCGATCCTAGATCCCGGCTGGCCCGAGCCGCCCTTCGCCAGCTACGGCGAGCATCGGCGCACGGTGCTGCGCTTCCACGACATCGTGGAGGAGGTGCCGGGCCAGATCGCGCCCCAGCCGGAGCACGTGGCGGAGATCCTGGCTCTCGGCTCCCGCATGGTCGACGAAGCTTCCGACGCAGAGCGTCACCTCCTCATCCACTGCCATATGGGCATCTCCCGCTCGACGGCCGCGATGCTGATGTTCCTGGCTCAGTCCTATCCCGACGAGACGGATGACGAGCTGACGGCGCGCCTCGTGGCGATCCGGCCGCAAGCCTGGCCCAACGCGCGCATGATCGGCTTCGCGGACGATGCGCTCCGGCGCGGTGGCGGGCTCTCGGCGGCGGTGACCCGCGTTCACGCGAACCTCATGGCGGCGCGGCCGAACCTCGCGACCGTGATGCGCGACCTCGGCCGTGCCCGCGAGGTCGACGCCGCGCTGGCGCTCGCGGCCTGAGGCGCCCCGATGCGCATCGGGATCGACTGGGGCGGCACCAAGATCGAGGGCGTGGCGCTGGACCATGACGGCGCTGTGCTGGCGCGCCACCGGGTCGGCACGCCCAAGGGCGATTACGACGGCTGCCTCGCGGCGATCGTCGCGCTCGTCGCCGAGCTGGAGCGCGAGGCCGGCCGGAAGGGCACCGTCGGGATCGGCATCCCGGGCGCGATCTCGCCGCGCACCGGCCTTATCATGAACGCCAACTCGACCTGGAACATCGGCCGTCCTCTCGATACGGACATCATGGGGGCGCTCGGGCGCGAGGTGCGCATCGAGAACGACGCGAATTGCTTCGCGGTCTCGGAAGCGGTCGACGGCGCGGGCGCGCGTTATGGGGTGGTGTGGGGCGTCATCATCGGGACGGGCGCGGGGTCCGGCATCGCGATCGACGGCCGTGCGCTCGGCGGCCGCAACCGCATCGCGGGCGAGTGGGGTCACAACCCAACGCCGTGGCCGCGCGACGACGAGCGCCCCGGCCCGCAATGCTACTGCGGCAAGCGGGGCTGCCTTGAGACCTTCATCTCCGGCACCGGCATACAGCGCGACCACCTCGCGCGCACCGGCCACCAGCTCGTCGCGGCCGAGATCGCCGACCTGATGCGCTCGGGCGATGCCGGCGCGACGGCGACCTACGCGGACTATGTCGATCGATTGGCGCGCGGCATCGCGCACGTCGTGAACATTCTCGATCCCGACGTGATCGTGCTCGGCGGCGGCATGTCGAACGTCGACGAGCTCTACCGCGACCTGCCGGCCGCCATCACGCCCTACGTGTTCTCGGACGGGTTCGAGACGCCGGTCGTGCGCAACACGCACGGCGATTCCTCCGGCGTGAGGGGCGCGGCGTGGCTGTGGAAGGATTGACGACACGTCGCATCGTCGGCTCACGGCCGACGAGGTGAGCCGCACCGTCCTCCTCGTCCCGCTGCTCGGCCTCTTGTGGGGGCTGAACTGGCCGGCCGTGCGCCTCTGCCTCGTCGAGATCGGGCCCTGGACGCTGCGCGCCTCCGGGTTCTTCTGCGCCAGTTTGATCGTCGCGACCTGGATCCGGGCGCGGGGCGCGTCGCTCGACGTGCCGCGCCGGCACTGGGCGCGCCTCTTCGTCGTCGGCCTGTTCTCCACCGTCATGTACACCATGCTGAGCGCCTTCGCGCAGCTCTCGGCCTCGACGACCCGTAGCGCCGTCCTGTCCTACACGATGCCGATCTGGGTCGTGATCCTGTCGCGGATCGTGCTGCGCGAGCCCATCGACCGGCGGCGCGTGGTCGGGCTCGCACTCGGGGCCGCAGGCCTCGTGGCGCTCGGCTGGCCGATCGTGCAGGCGGGCCAACTCTCCTGGGGCCTGCTCTTCGCCGTCCTGTCCGGGGTCTCGTGGGCGATCGGGAGCGTGCTCCTGAAGCGCTACCCGATCCATGCCTCGCCGCAGGTGATCGCGACGTGGCAGCTCGCGCTCGGCGCCGTCCTGACGGGCATCGGGATGCTCGTCTTCGAAGGCCTGCCGCAGGCGCTGCCCCGGCTCGGCACGACGTGGCTCGCCTTCCTGTTCCACGTGACCCTCGCGCAGGCCGTCGCGACATCGCTCTGGTTCACGATCCTGTCGCGGCTGCCAGCCGGCATCGCGTCGATCGGGTCTCTGCTCGTGCCCGCGGTCGGCGTGGTCGGCGCGATGGCGCTCCTGGGCGAGCATCCGACCTGGGCCGATCTCGCGGGCCTCGTGCTGATCGTCGCGGCCTCCGCGACCGTGCTCGTCCGTGTGGCGGATCCTGAAACGGACGCGACACCGATCGGCGCTAAGATCGCGCGAGGCTGATTCGAGCCGGTCGGCGGGTTGGGCGATGAGCGCGTGGCGCGACGAGCGGAACAGGGCGTCCCGGGCGCGGCTCGAGCGGGCGCTGCCCGACGCCTTTCCGGCCGCGATCCTGACGCACGCGCTCGCCCGGCCCTTCGTGCCGCCGACCCCGCGCCGCGCGGTCGAGAGCTACTGGCGTCTCCACCCGCTGCGGGCCGACCGTCTGGCCCTCGAAGCCGACCTGCGGCGGGCGCTTGAGCGCAACGAGATGAAACTGGTGTTCCAGCCTATCGTCCGTCTCGAGG
>CAHJXE010000136.1 GCA_903644085.1 Hyphomicrobiales bacterium | reverse complement strand
GGGCGTCGCGCGCTCCAGATCCCCAGGACGAGCGAGATCGCGGACGCGATCGCGAGCGAGACCAGAACCAGGACGAGATGCTGCAACGCCGCCTCGCCGATCTCCGGAAGATGGCTCGGCGCCCACCGCAGCATCGCTCAGCCCACGCCGACCAGGAGACGATCGACTGGCGGAGAGTTCGGGGCGGGCTCACGCATAGCGTAGTCGCTGCCCGATCTTCATGGCTCTCGCCTTCTCCAGCATGGCATGGCCGAGCGCGATGTCCGACAGCGACAGGCCGCGATGCCAGAAC
Organism: Hyphomicrobiales bacterium; assembly: GCA_903644085.1. Classification (GTDB taxonomy): domain Bacteria; phylum Pseudomonadota; class Alphaproteobacteria; order Rhizobiales; family Beijerinckiaceae; genus Enterovirga. The sequence goes on along the minus strand of CAHJXE010000136.1, from coordinate 8,085 downwards.
AGGTTCGTCTCGTCCTCATCCGTCCGGCCTGGCTTCAGGCCCGCTACGATCTGGCCGAGTTCGGCGTAAAGCGTCGCTTCGGACAGCTTGCCGGCTTCGACATGGGCACGAAGACTGCCGAACTTGCCGCCTTTGCACTGGCCCCAATCATCCACCACCAGCTTGTCCATGATGTCGCTCAGAGAGAGCTCGACGGCGCTCATCGTGCCGTAGGGCACCACGAGGGCGCCCTTCTTGATCCAGGCCGTCTTCAGCATCGGTGCGGGTTCGAGAAGTCGGGACGCTTCGACCACGATGTCGGCCCCTTCGATGCAGCTTTGCCAGTCCTGCGTGGCGACGACCGGCTTGCCGAGGTCGCTGCTCAGACGAGCCGCGAAGCCGTCGCGGCTCTCCGGGCGGCGCGAGTGAACTCGGATCTCGTCGAAGTCGAAGAGGTGGTCGAGCAGCCGCACATTCCAGTAGGCCGTCCCTCGCGCACCGATATGGCCGAGCACCTTGGAGGTCTTGCGCGCCAGATATTTCGCTCCGATCGCCGTCACGGCGCCCGTGCGCATATCCGTGATCCCGCTGGCGTCGAGGAAGGCTTTGGGCGCGCCCGTGCGCGGATCCAGCAGCAGCAGGGTCGCCAGTTCGGAGGGCAGGCCGAGCTTGTAATTATCGACGAAGTCTCCGACGACCTTCACGCCTGCGCTGTCGATAGGCTCCTTCAGCGCGCCTCGCAGCACGTTGAAATGCCCGTCGGCGACGCCCGGCTCCAGATGCATGCGCGGTTCGATCACGGCTTCGCCGCGCCCTTGCGTCGCCAGGCTCGTCTCGATTGCTGAGAGAATCTCCGCATCGGTCATACCCAGGGCCTCGACGTCCAGCCGGTTCAGAAAATCGATATAAATCGGATTCATTGGCCCGCGTGCGTCAGAGCTTCTCACTCATATGTACAGACAAATTAACGATGAGAAGCTCAAATTGAGCTTTGGAATGTTGTCGTTCCGGATGTGTGGGTCGCACGCCCCCGACCGGGTTCCGCTCGCGGCGCCAGGACGCGAGTTGACCTCGTGTCCATGCGCACGGCTACCAGGGGCTCGACGCGGGTGCCTTCGCACGATGAAGTCGTCCTGTCTCCGCTCGTACCGGAGGCGACGCTCCACCGACGTACCCGGAAGGAGATCGAAGGCAGTACCCTGTCGGGACAGCGGCAAGCCGGGGAGAGAATGAGGCGGTCAGACGACGGCTGCGCCCTCGGCCAACATGCGGGCGCGGGCCGAGAGCTTCTCGGTCTCGCTCTTGAGCTGGCCGCAGGCCGCCAGAATATCGCGCCCGCGCGGCGTGCGGACCGGGGACGCGTAACCCGCCCGGAACACGATCTCCGAGAAGCGCTCGATCCGCTCCCAGGAGGAGCACTCGTAGACCGTGCCCGGCCAGGGATTGAACGGGATCAGGTTGATCTTGGCCGGAATGCCCTTGAGCAGCCGCACCAGCTCGCGCGCGTCCGCATCCTGGTCGTTGACGCCTTTCAGCATGACGTATTCGAAGGTGATGCGACGCGCGTTCGACACGCCCGGATACATCCGGCATGCGTCGAGAAGGGCGGCGATCGGATATTTGCGGTTCAGCGGCACGAGCTCGTCGCGGAGCTCGTCGCGAACCGCGTGGAGTGAGATCGCGAGCATCGCGGCGGCCCGGGTGCCGAGCGGCTCGAATTCCGGCACGACGCCTGAGGTCGAGACCGTGATGCGGCGGCGCGAGAGCGCCAGCCCCTCGCCGTCGCTCATCGTGTCGACCGCGTCCGCAACGGCGTCGAGATTATAGAGCGGCTCGCCCATGCCCATGAACACGACATTCGTGACCGCGCGCTCGCCCGCGGCCGGGACCAGCCCGTCTGTCGGTCGCGTGCCGCCCGGCCAGTCGCCGAGCCGGTCGCGCGCGACCACGACCTGTGCGGCGATCTCCGCCGCACTGAGATTACGTACGAGGCGCTGCGTGCCCGTATGACAGAACGAGCAGGTGAGCGTGCAGCCGACCTGGCTCGACACGCAGAGCGTGCCGCGGTCGCTTTCCGGGATGTAGACGCATTCGATCTCGGCCGGCCTGCCGCCGCGATCATCCGCGACGGGCGGCATGCGGATCAGCCATTTGCGCGTGCCGTCGCGCGAGACCTGCTCGGCCACGACCTCCGGCCGCGCCAGCGTGTAGGCGTCAGCAAGCGCGTGCCGAACGGCCCTGCCCACATTCGTCATCTCGGCGAAGTCGCGGATGCCCCGATGATAGATCCAGTGCCAGAGTTGCGCCGTGCGCATTCGCGCCTCGCGCGCCGGCACGCCGATTGCCACGAGCCGCTCGGCCAAGCCTGAGCGCGTCACGCCGACGAGCGATGGGCGCGGATCCGCATCGAGGCCCGGGACCGGGAGGGCAGGGGCATGTCGAGCGGGGCCTGCCGGATACGGAGCGGTGTCGAGCGACGCCGTCGCCATCGTGTGGGTCTCGGTGTGAGTAGAGGACCTCATATAGGCAAAGCGGGCTCTCGCGTCAGCCTCCGAGAGCGGCGGTCCGTGTGATCGCGTTCGAGCATCGTGCCGCAGGAGGTAGCTGGCATCTGCGCCGAGTTCCGCTGTCGGGCGCGGTCCGGGTGAATGGGACGCTCACGCGTGCGACCCATCGGTCCTGGGCCCACGGCGATCGGCCTGACTTGGGATCGGAGCGCCGTCGCTCACACCTCCCAATATGGGTCGACTGCGCTCGCCCGGGCCGTCCGAACGGCCACATCAATAGTAGATCGCGCCGGCTTTCCCGCCACCCGCCGCGATGGCGTCGCCTGTGATCGCGATCGATCGGGGCGAGGCGAGAAAAGCCACGACGTCGGCGACCTGCTCCGCGGTGACCATTCGACGGATTGACGTCGCTGCTGTGAAGCGCTGTTCGACGTCCTCGGGCGTCGAACCCGACACCCCGGCATGGTAGCGCAACGCCTCGGGCGTTTTCTCGGTGCGGGTGAGGCCGGGATGGACGCATGTGACGTTGATCCCGTCGGGTCCGAGTTCGTCGGCGAGGTTCTTGGTCAGTGCCGCGACACCAACGTTGCGAATGGATCCGGCGATCGAACCGCTCTGACGCGCCGCCAGCCCGGCGATGTTGATGATGCGACCGAAGCCGTTTCGCCTCATGATCGGCGCGACCTCGCGGGCGAAGCGGAGGTAGCCCACGACCTTGACGTTCACCTCCGCCAGCACGGCCTCGTCCGTGAGGTCCGCGAGGAGCGGCACCGGACCCTGGCCGGCCGGCATGGCGGCGCAGTTGACCAGGATGTCGACCCGGTCGAAGTCGGCCACGATCTTCGCCACGATGGCGCGCACGTCTTCGCCCCGTCCAGTATCCGCGAGGTAAGGCCGAACGACGCGGCCGGTCTCCGCGGCGACGGATCGAGCCGCATCCTCCGCGGCCGTACGGTCACGCCCCACCAAGGCGACATCGACGCCCTCCCGGGCCAGTGCGATCACGATCGCCTTGCCGATGCCGCGGCTGCCGCCCGTCACGATGGCCGTCTTGCCAGTGAGCTCCAAATCCATCCGCTTCTCCGTCGAACAGTGGCCGGCCCGTCGGGTGGTCCGATCCGACCGTTAGTCCATCGTGGCCCCGAGCGCGACGGCTGGGTCGATCAGCCTCGCCTCGTGGCGCCTTCGGTCGTTGGGCGACTAGCTGAAGTCGCCCGGGTGGCTTCGCGCCAACAGGTGCGCGTCCGGCAGCACGGCCTGGAGCGCCTGGGCGCCGCCCTTCACCGTGCTCTCCTGCGACAACCTCCCGGCGAACGGCCGGACCGCGAAGCGCGTCATGGCCCGGTTCGCGCACCTGCGCGATCCGGAGCTCGGCGGCTTCGTCGAGGCGGAGCTCGCCTGCCGTCCACGATGGTCGACCATATCGTGCCGACGACGATCTGCCGGCCGACCCGCGCTTTACGGGCGCATGTGGGACGCGCTGGCGCGTCCCGATCCGGGACGGGTTGAGCACCACGGCCGGCACTTATACGGGGCTCCCCTCGGGCTGCCGGGACCCCGCGCACGCGTCCGGCCACTGCTCTGCCGCGCCCCGCGCGGAACCAGCCCTCCTGTCCTGACCGTTAACCACCGGTACAGATCCGGTTCAGGTGAGGAACCGTACAGCTACAAAGCCGTTGAAGCTTAACCGTGACCGTGTGACGTTGAGCTGGCGGCTAACGCGGTAAACGAGTTGAGGAGAAGGTTGATGCGGATTGCGCAGATCGCGCCTCTCGCCGAGGCCGTGCCCCCCAAGCTGTACGGTGGGACCGAGCGGGTGGTGTCGTGGCTGACGGAAGAGCTTGTCCGGCAGGGTCACGACGTCACGCTCTTCGCGAGCGGCGATTCCGAGACATCGGCCAGGCTGGTGCCCGGCTCCGAGCGCGGCCTGAGGCTCGACGGCATCCGCGACCACACGGCGAGCAACATCGTGATGCTGGACAACGTCCGCAAGCGCGCCGACGAGTTCGACATCATTCACTGCCACATCGACTTGCTGCAATACCCGATGTTCCAGCACCTGCCGCACAAGGTGGTCACCACCATGCACGGCCGCCTGGACGTGCCGGACTTCATGCCCGTCTACCGGGCCTACCCCTACATGCCGCTGATCTCGATCTCGGACAGCCAGCGTGACCCGATGCCGGCGAACATCAACTGGCTCGCGACCGTACATCACGGGCTGCCGTCGGACGTCTGCCCCTTCAAGCCGGCCGGCGGCGATTACCTCGCGTTCCTCGGCCGCATCTCGCCGGAGAAGCGGCCCGACCGCGCGATCGAGATCGCGAAGCGCGCCGGCATCAAGCTGAAGATCGCCGCCAAGGTCGACAAGGCCGACCAGGAGTATTTCGACGAGGTCATCGCGCCGCTGCTCGCGGGGTCCGACGTCGAGTTCATCGGCGAGATCGACGAGCGGCAGAAATGCGACTTCTTGGGCAACGCCATGGCGCTGCTCTTCCCGATCGACTGGATCGAGCCGTTCGGGCTCGTGATGATCGAGTCCATGTCGGCCGGCACGCCGGTGATCGCGTGGCGCAACGGCTCCGTCCCCGAGGTGATCGAGGACGGGGTCGGCGGCGTGATCGTCGAGTCGATGGACGAGGCGGTCTCGGCCGTCGAGCGCGTGCGCGCCATGGACCGGCACGGCGTGCGGCGCTCCTTCGAGTCGCGCTTCACCGCGGCCCGGATGGCGGCGGATTACGTGGCGGCCTACGAGGAGCTGATCGCGAGTGGCAAGCCGGCGATCCACCTCGTGGCGGCGGAGTAGACGCACGGCACTCTCCGGACGAGGCGGTCGTCACGCCGCTCACATCGTGGATGACGAACGCTCGGGCCGGAACGGATGACGTTCCGGCCCGATGTGTTTAGGTTCGCCCGCCGACGCGCCGGATTCGGCTGGCCCGCGCCGGGCCCATCCGGCGCGGGCCAGCCGAGCCTCAACCCCGATGCGAGAACTGGCCTGATGCGAGAACCGACCTGATGGACGAAGAGCGCATCTCCGTGCCGAACGAGCCTGTCCAGACGTCGTCCGACCCGCTGCCCGACCACTATATCGAGACGCAGACCTCCCTGGTCGAGCGCTCCCTGCGCAACCTGAAGAACGGCGACGCCTTCGCGGTGCTGGACAGCTACGGCGATATCGGCACGGTGCCGGACACGCCCGAGGGGCTGTTCTTCCGCGACACGCGCTATCTCTCGTATCTCCAGCTCGAGATCGACGGGAAGCGCCCGCTGCTGCTCGGCTCGGTCATCCAGGACGACAACGCATCGCTCACCGTCGACCTCACCAACCCCGACCTGCATGGCGGCGACGGGATCACCGTCCCGCGCGACATCGTGTCGATCGAGCGCACCAAGTTTCTGTGGCAAGGCGCCTGCTACGAGCGGATCGGATTGCGCAACTTCGACACCCGCGCCCGCACGGTCCACCTCGCGATCCGCTTCGACGCCGATTTCCGCGACTTGTTCGAGGTGCGCGGCAACAAGCGCGACCGGCGCGGCCAGCGCACCGTCAGCCTGCTCGAACCCTCCCGCGTCGCCTTCCAGTATGACGGGCTCGACGATCTCACGCGCGTCACGACGATCACCTTCGAGCCCGCGCCTGCGAAGCTCGAGACGCATGCCGCCATCTACGCGATCGAGATCGCGGCAGGTGGGCGCAGCTCGGTCCTCGTCACGGTCGCGTGCAGCGAGGGCGAGCCTGACGACCTGCCGGGCTTCATGGTCGGGTACAGGAACGCGCGCCGTGGTCTGCGCGCCGTCACCCGCGGGATCGCCACGATCGAGGGCTCGAATACGCTGTTCAACGAGGTCGCGTGCCGGTCGACCTCCGACATCTACATGCTGGTGAGCCAGACGGTGCACGGGCTCTACCCGTACGCGGGTATACCTTGGTTCTCGACCGTGTTCGGCCGCGACGGCATCATCACCGCGATGCTCCTGCTGTGGGTCGACGCCAATATCGCCAAGGGCGTGCTCAAATATCTTGCGGCCACTCAGGCGACGACTGTCGATCCCGCGGCGGACGCGCAGCCCGGCAAGATCCTGCACGAACGCCGCCACGGCGAGATGGCGCTGCTCGGTGAGGTGCCGTTCCGCCTGTATTACGGCACGGTCGACGCTACGCCGCTCTTCGTCATGCTGGCGGGCATGTATTTCGACCGGACGGGCGACCGCGCGACCATCAACGAGATCTGGCCGCAGATCGAGGCCGCGCTCGACTGGTGCGACACTTACGGCGACCGCGATAAGGACGGGTTCGTCGAGTATTTCCGCGAGACGGAATCGGGGCTTGCGAACCAGGGCTGGAAGGACAGCCAGGATTCGATCTTCCACGCCGACGGAACGGACGCGGTCGGGCCGATCGCGCTCTGCGAAGTTCAGGGCTACGTGTTCGCGGCGAAACGGGCCGGCGCCGAACTCGCCCAGACGCTCGGGCACCACGGCGCGGCAGCACGCTGGGCGAACGACGCCACGGCTCTTCAGGTGAAATTCGAGGCGGCGTTCTGGTGCGAGGAGATCGGCACCTACGCGTTGGCGCTGGACGGGGCGAAGCGCCCCTGCCGCGTGCGCTCCTCGAATGCCGGTCACGCGCTCTTCACCGGCATCGCGAGCCCCGCGCGCGCTGCGCGCGTGGCCGAGACCCTGATGGGGGCCGAGAGCTTCAGCGGCTGGGGCATCCGGACGATCGCCCAGGGCGAGCCCCGCTACAATCCGATGTCGTACCACAACGGCTCCGTCTGGCCGCATGACAACGCGCTGATCGCGCTCGGCTTCGCGCGCTACGACCTGAAGGCCGAGGCCACGCGGGTCTTCGAAGGCATGTTCGACGCGGCGAGCTACCAGGAACTGCGCCGGCTGCCGGAGCTGTTTTGCGGCTTCCTTCGCCGTCCGCGCCGCGGTCCGACCAGCTACCCGGTCGCCTGCGCACCGCAGGCCTGGGCGGCCGCCGCCCCGTTCGGCATGCTCCAGGCGTGCCTCGGCCTGAACCTCGACTTCGCGCGCCACGAGATGAGCTTCACCAATCCGCGCATGCCCGATTTCTTGGACGAGCTTCTGATCCGCAGCCTGTCGCTGGGCTCCTCGCGGGCCGATATCCGGCTGAGACGGGACGGGCCTGACGTGACCGTGAGCGTTCGGTCCCGCCAGGGCGACGCGCGCATCATACAGTCGAAGTAGATCGCAGGATGGCGCCTCCCGTCCTCGTCACGGGAGCCGCCGGCTTCATCGGCTACCACGTGGCCGAACGGCTGCTGGCCGAGGGCCGGGACGTGGTCGGGATCGATCATTTCTCGCCCTATTACGACCCGGCGCTGAAGCGGGCGCGTTTCGCGCGGCTCGCGGAACGGAAGGGCTTCACCGGGCTCGATCTCGACCTCTGCGACGCCGAGAGAACGCGCGCGCTCTTCGCGGAGCATCGGTTCGGGGAGGTGGTCCACCTCGCGGCGCAGCCCGGCGTACGCCGCGCCCTGAGCGAGCCGGAGCCCTACATCGCGTCGAACGTCACGGCGTTCCTCAACGTGCTGGAGGGATGCCGCCATCACGGGGCCGGGCACCTCGT
>CAHJXE010000135.1 GCA_903644085.1 Hyphomicrobiales bacterium | reverse complement strand
GGACCGATCTGGCGGAACGCGTGTCTCTGGCGACCGAACGGTTCGGGATCCCGCTCGGATCGAGCCCTGTTTCCGAGCCCTGGAATCGTGTTTCCCGAGATGGTGATGCGCGCGATCGACTGGTGCCTGCGATCGCGGGCCGACGGCCGGATCACGATCGGGCAATGGCCGAACCTGTCGCTGTGGTTATTTATGGCGGCGTCGGGTGTGGCGTGGATCGCGCGCGATGGCGCGCTCGGACGCTGGTCCCACGTCGCGGCTGACGTATTTCTGACGTGGTGGGCGGCGGACGAGCTGCTGCGCGGGGTCAATCCCTGGCGGCGATGCCTGGGCGCCGGCGTGCTGGGCTGGCTCGCCTGGAGCTGGCTCGCGCACTGATCAGAGACTCAGCGCGCGATGCTGCTCGGCCCAGACAGGCGGCAAATCCGCATCTGCGGGGGCGGAGTTGACGTCTTCGCCGGATCTGCTCCGGGTGCGGCGCGTCAGGCCGCCTCGTCCTTGTGGTGATACCACCTGTACAGCAGGCGCTGCCCGACGCGGCGGAACGGCGCGAACGGGTGAGAGGGTAGCTCGCCCGTGAAGATCGGGAGTTGCCGGAGCGAGCGGCCCGCCACGAGTTCGGCCAACCGGCGTCCGGCCTGGGCCGAGTAGGACACGCCGTTGCCGCCGTAGCCGAGCGCGTAGAACAGCCGCTCGCCGGCGTCGGGCTGCACGATGCGGGGCATCATGTCGTGGCTGACGTCGACCCAACCCCACCAGGAATAATCAATCCCAACGTCGCGCAGCGCCGGAAACTTCGCGTGCATCCCGTCGACGAGGAGTTGCAGGTGCCGCGGGTTCGACGCGTCCGCGCCCGTGATCGCGCTGCGGCTGCCGATCTGCAGCCGGTCGCCCGGCAGAAGTCTGTAGTAGTAGCGGAGCGTGCGCGTGTCCGTGATGACCTGGCGAGTGCGGAAGTTCGTGGCCGCGATCTCCTCGGGCGTGAGCGGTCGCGTCACGATACAATTCGAGAGGATCGGCATCACGCGGCTCTTCAAGCGCGGGTGGAGGCTCTGTCCCGTGTACCCCCCCGTGGCGATGGCAACCGCACGCGCCCGCACCGTGCCGTGCGGTGTGCGGACCCGGAACGCCGCGCCGTCGCGCTCGACCGACAGGACGGGGCTCGCCGGATGGACGCGCGCGCCGGCCGCGCGCGCCGCCCTCAGGTAACCGAAGGCGAGCTTCGCCGGATGGATGCCGATGCCGAGCGGCTCGTGCAGGGCTCCGACCGCGTCGCGCTCGTCGACCCAGTCCCGGGCGAGCTCCTCAGGCTCGATCATTCGGGTCGCGTAGCCGAACACACTGTTCGCGACCTCGGATTCGGCGCAGAGCTTGTCGTAGGCCCAGCCGCGGTGTGCGACGTAGAGATGCCCGCCGGGCGCGGCGTCACAATCGATGTCGCGGATCAGGTCCGCGAAATAGTCGAAGCCCTCGCGGATCTCGGCGTGCAGCGCGAGCGCGGTCTCGCGACCCCAGCGCGCGACCCATTGTGACCGGCTGAGCCGCCCCGAGGCGTTCTGCCCTTGCCCGCCGTTGCGCGTGGAGCAGCCCCAGGCGACGCGGTTCGCCTCGAGCACGGTCGCCTTGATGCCGAACTCGCGCGCGAGGTGGAGCGCGCAGTTGAGCCCCGTATACCCCGAGCCGACGACCACCGCGTCGGCGTCGAGATCGCCCGCCATCGGGCCGTCATCCTCCGGCGGCGGACCGGCGCTCGCGACCCAGTAGGTCGGCGCATAGTCCCGGCCCTCCCCGGGCGTCCGGCTGGTCAGGGGATCGTAATGCGGGTCGTAGGGCGCGAGGCCGGTCGTGCGAGGCGCGGGGTCGGGGATCAGCGTCAAGGACGGGACTCCCCACGCGGCGGCTGCACCGGCCGGTCCTTACGGAAGGCGCTCTTCGTGGCGACCAACTCGCCATCGAACTCGAAGAGGTCGACGCCTTCCGCCTCGATCCGCCCACCATCGGGTCGCGTCCCGGTGAACAGCCATTCCGAGATGGCGCGGTCACCGGCCACCATGTGCCGCCGCACCGTCCAGGCGACGTCCGGCATGCCGGTCCAGACCGCCATGAAGGCGGCCTTCACGGCGCTCCGGCCGGAGAAGCGGGTCCCGTGCGCGTCGGGCCCCGCCGCGCCGTCGAACACGATGCCGGGCGTGAAGCAGGCCATCACGGCCTCTGCGTCATGACGGTTGAAGGCCTCGAAGAGGTTCTCGATCAGGCGCGTCCGCCGCTCGTCGACATTCATGGTCATCACACCGCCCTTTCCTTCGTGGCTGCCGTATCGCGCCGACCGGTTCCGGGCGTCAGGACCAGTGCGGACCCAAACGAGCATCCAGTTCGGGACGAGGACGCGATAGGTCCAGCCTGCGTCCTTTCAGCCGCATCTGGCTCTTTCGCCCCAGGCTCGAAGGTGTCGAAGTCAGGCAGGCTCGACGAGGACCTGACCGATGACAGATCATCCGCTTTCCACCGCGCTCCTGCGCGTCGCCGCCGCGATCGGGCTGGGGCTCCTGCCGCTCGCGGCCCGGCCGGCCCTCGCGGCAGACAAGGAGGTCACCTTCGCCCACCAGGACATGGTGGTGCCGTTCCGGGCGCTGATCGACTCGGGCGAGATCGAGAAGGCGACGGGCTACAAGATCAATTGGCGCAAGTTCGGCGGTGGCGGCGACGTCGTGCGCGCGATGGCGTCGGGCAACGTGCAGCTCGGCGAGGTCGGGTCGAGCCCGATCGCGACCGCGGCCTCGCAGGGGCTCGACATCGAGCTGTTCTGGATTCTCGACGACATCGCGGATGCCGAGCAGCTCGTCGTTCGTAAGGGGAGCGGCGTCACATCCATCGCGGGCCTCAAGAGCAAGACCGTGGCGGTCCCCTTCGTGTCGACCTCGCATTACCAGCTCATGTTCGCGCTCCAGGACGCAGGAGTGTCCCCGAAGGATGTCAAGGTCCTCAACATGCGCCCGCCCGAGATCGCGGCCGCCTGGGAGCGCGGCGACATCGACGCGACCTTCATCTGGGACCCGGTCCTGACCAAGATCAAAGCCAACGGCACCGTCCTCACCTCGGCGGGCGAGATCTCGAAGAAGGGCAAGGCCACTTTCGACGGCATCGTGGTCGACCGTGCCTGGGCGGCCGCGAACAAGCCGTTCATGGTCACGCTCGTACGGATGATCGCCGCCAAGGACGCGGAATACAAGGCCAAGAAGGCGAGTTGGACCATCGACTCGCCCGACGTGAAGGCGGTCGCCAAGATCAGCGGTTCGGACCTCGCGGATGTGCCGCCCAGCCTCGCGTCCTACGGGTTCCCGACCCTCCAGGACCAGGCCTCCGCGACGTGGCTCGGCGGCGGCGCCGCGAAGGCGCTGGCCGCGACCGCGGAATTCCTCAAGGAGCAGAACCGCGTCCAGGCGGTCGCGCCGGATTACGGCAAGTTCGTCACGGGGGAATATGTCGATGCCGCGATGAAGTAGGCGGACACTCGAGAACCGCCTTGCTGGAGATCGGCGACGTCAGCGTCCGTTACGGCGGCGGGCCTGACGCGGTCGTGGCGCTCGACCGGATCAGCCTCACGATCCGGCCGGGCGAGTTCGTCGTCGCCCTGGGCGAGTCCGGCTGCGGGAAGACGACGCTCCTGTCGGCGATCGCAGGTTTCCTGCGCCCGACCTCGGGCGAGATCCTGCTCGACGGTCACGAGGTCACGGGACCGGGCGCAGACCGCGGTGTCGTGTTCCAACGCCACGCCCTCATGCCCTGGCTCGATGTCGCCGAGAACGTCGCGTTCGGGTTGAAGATGCGGGGCGTCGCGGGACGGGAGCGCCGCCTGGTGGCACTCGACATGCTGGGCCTGGTGGGGCTCCGCGACGTGGCGGGCAAGATGATCTACGAGCTCTCGGGCGGCATGCAGCAACGCGTCGGCCTCGCCCGCGCGCTGGCGAGCGACCCGCGCGCGCTGCTGATGGACGAGCCGCTCGGGGCGCTCGACGCGTTCACGCGTGAGCAGGTTCAAGAATTGATCCTCGACGTCTGGCATCGGACAGGCAAGATGGCGTTCTTCATCACCCACGACGTCGAGGAGGCGGTGTTCCTGGCAACCAAGCTCGTCATCATGAGCCCGCGGCCGGGCAGGATCGTCGAGACGATCGACCTGCCGTTCTCGCGTGACTTCCTGGCGAGCCGCGACGCGCGCGCGGTCAAGTCCGATCCGGCCTTCATCGCGATGCGGGAGCGCGTGCTGGCGGCCGTTCACCATCGCCGGTCCGAGCCGGCCGGAGCCTGACGGTGGAGTCCCTGGCCGCGCGCGAACCAACACCCGTTCTCTCCGCGTCTGGCGGGAGCGGGACCGCGTTGGTGGACGACGTAGCGCCCGAGCCATCGCGCCAGCGCGCCAGCGCGCCAGCGGGGCGTCGCAGGCCCGTTCCCCTGTCGTTCGTCAGCGGGGCGACGATCGCGGCGCTCTTCGCCGCGTGGTGGGTCGCGACACATAGCGGATTCATCAAGCCGCTTTTCCTGCCGCAACCTGAAGCCATCCTGTCGGCGTTCCGGCAGGCCTGGAACGGAGACCTCGACGGCGCACCTCTGACGACGCACATCACGGACAGCCTCGCCCGGGTGGTCGGGGCTTTCCTGCTCGCGGCGCTCGTCGGCGTGCCGGCCGGGCTCGCGATGGGCATGAGCCGGATCGCGCGCGGCATCCTCGACCCCGTCATCGAGTTCTATCGTCCGCTGCCCCCGCTCGCCTACCTGCCGCTCATGATCATCTGGTTCGGCATCGGCGAGCTATCGAAGGTATTGCTGATCTTCCTGGCGGCCTTCGCGCCGGTCGCGCTGGCGACACGGGCCGGTGTCCTGTCGGCCTCGCGCGACCAGATCAACGCCGCCCTGTCGCTAGGCGCAAGCCAGGTGCAGGTCGTCCGCTTCGTGGTCCTGCCGGCCGCTCTGCCCGAGATCCTGATCGGGCTGCGCATCGGCATGGGTGTCGGCTGGACCACGCTGGTCGCGGCCGAGATGGTGGCCGCGACGGCGGGCGTCGGGCAGCTCGTTCTCAACGCCTCGAACTTCCTGCGCACCGACCTCGTCGTGATGGGCATCTTCCTGATCGGCATCTTCGCGACCCTGTTCGAGTTCGGCATGCGCGGGCTGGAGCGCTGGCTCGTGCCCTGGAAAGGCAAGGTCTGATCCGCTCCCCCCATCAGTCACCGACGTGACCGGCCCCGGCTGGAGCGCATACCTGGAGGTGAGCGACGGGACGGGCACGCCCCTCATGCTCGCGGCGACCGCCGGGGCGATCCTCGCGGCGGCCGTGCTGCGCGGCTTCACAGGGTTCGGCTTCGCGCTGGCGGCCGTGCCGCTGCTCGGCCTGTTCATGCCGCCAAGCCGGGCCGTCCCGCTGGCGATCGGTTTGCAGCTCTGTGGTGGGTTGATCGATTTCCGGAGCGCGCGCCGGCTCTGCCACTGGCCGAGCGTACGGTGGCTGATCGCCGGGGCCGTGCTCGGCTCCCCGCTCGGCACGCTGGCGCTCGCGAGCGCGTCCGCGACGGTGGCCCGGCTCGCCATCGGTCTCATCTGCGCGGCCGGAACCGTGCTCCTGGCGCTCGGCACACGATGGCGCGTCCTGCCGGGCGGGCCTGCGACCGTCGCGGTCGGCTTGGCGTCCGGCCTCTTCAACGGGCTCGCCGCCATGCCCGGACCGCCGGTCGTCGCCTACTACCTCGCGGCCCCGCTCGCGCCTGAGCGTGTGCGGGCCTCGCTCCTGGTGTTCTTCCTCGCGGCTTCGGCGACGGGCGCGCTGAGCCTGTGGATCGCCCGCCTCCTTGGGCCCGGGCTCCTCGTCCCGGTCGCGCTCGGCGTTCCGCTGATGTTCGCCGGAAGCTGGGCCGGGCAGCGGCTTTTCCGCCGCGCCGCCGGTTGCGGGCACCGGGCCATGTCGATCGCGATCCTAGCGAGCGTCGCGACCGTGAGCTGCCTCAAGGCGTTGTTCGACCTGATGTGACCGTCGCGGTCCGTGTTCGGGCGGCCCGAACTCGGGCAAGAGCGAACCGAGCCGCGCGAGTCCGGCTTCGATCCGGGCCGTCTGGATGGACGCGAAGCCGAGGCGGAAGCTCGATCGTCCCGCTTCCGCATCCGCGAAGAACACGTCGCCGGGCTCGATCAGCACACCTTGGCCACGCGCCCGAATGGACAACGCGCGCGCGTCGAACCCGGCCGGACCCTCCACCCAGAAGCTCGTCGCACCCGAGTCGCACCGCCACCTGAAGCGGGGCAGGATTTGGGGAAGCAGCCGCTCGATGAGGTTCGCGCGAGCCGACAGCACCCCGGCGACCTGGCGCAGGTGTGAGCGATAATGCCCGAGCGCGATGAACATGGCGGTCGCGCGTTGGTTGTTGGATGGCGGGTGGCGCAGCATCAGCCGGCGCAGCACCCGCAGTTCCGCGATCACGGCCGGCGATGCCACCACGTAGCCGAGCCGCAGGCCTGGAGCCAACACCTTCGAGAAGCTCCCGATATAGACGACCAGTCCGCCCTCATCGAGACTCTTGAGCGAAGGGAGGTCGCTCTCGCCCTCCGACAGGAGGTCGGCTTCGTAGTCGTCCTCCACGATCGCGATACCGTGCCGGCGCGCGGCGTCCAGCACGGCGTGCCGCCGCGCGAGCGGCATCACGGCGGTGGTCGGACACTGGTGGCCGGCCGTCACGAACACGACCCGGCGGCTCGCGAAGACGCGGTCCGGCACGACGCCGTCCCGGTCGACCGTGAGAGGCACGAGGTCGGAGGTGTTCAGGCCGAGGATGTTGCGGATGTCCGGGTAGCAGGGGTCCTCCACGCCGGCAGGCGTCTCGCGTCCGACGAGCAGGCTCGCGACGAGCGACAGCGCCTGCTGCGCCCCGATCGTGATCATGACCTCGTCCGCCGCCGCGAAGATGCCACGCCGCGGCAGCACCTGCAGGCGAAGCTGCTCGACGAGGTCGGGATCGTCCTCGTCGATCAGGTCGCCTGCCCAAACATTGATCTCGGTGACGCTGGACGCAGCCCGCACGCTCTCGCGCCAGTCGTTGGTGGGAAAGAGCGTCGGATCGAATTGCCCGAACAGGAAGGGGTAAGGATAGTTGAGCCAGTCGCGAGGCTTGCTGATGTGACGCTGATTGGACGGCCTTACGGCGAATCGCGTTGTCCAATCGAAATCGCGCCCTCGCGGCTTCGGTGATTTCGGCGACACGGACCGCTCGCCCGCGACGAAGATCCCGCTCCGCTCGCGCGCCACGAGGATTCGCTCGTCGATTAAGCTCTGGTAGGCGGCGACGACCGTGTTGCGCGCGACACCAAGGATAGCTGCCAATCGACGGCTCGACAGGAGTCGGCTCTCGGGGTCGAGTAGTCCCGTTTCGATGGCGGTAACCAGTTGTCGGCGGATTTGAAGGTGCAGCGCGAGCCCGGTCCGATCGATGCCTTTGAAAAGCTGGATCCAGGCTGGGCCGCTGCAATCGATCGACATCAGCGCATCTGGACTTTCATGCGCCGATCATGAGCAAGTAGGATGCCAGCGCAACGTCGTGCCCACTCTGGAATAGCGCCTGTGCTCTGGACGGCGCTTCCCGGTCATGGAACAGGAACGACATGCTCGATCGTGCCCCGAACTGATCGCAGACCGCCGCCGATGGATCTCAGGTCCTCGGACGCGAGGTGCGTGCAGCGCGCAAAGTCCGCGGATTGACCCTGACGGCGCTCTCGGACGCCGTCGGCCTCGACAAGAGCTATGTGTCGCGGATCGAGCGCGCGCGGGTTGAAGGCGCCCGCCGTTGCGACCGTTCTCAATCTGGCACGCGCGCTCGACGTGCCGGTGGCGCAGCTCTTCGGACAGTTGCTTGGCGACGATGCAATCCATGTGTCGCGAGCGGCCGGTCGGGAATCGCCTGCTGACGAAGCTGCCGGCTATCGGCTTGAACCGCTCAGCGCCGGCAAGGGTGCGGATGAACTTGAGGGCTTGCTGATGGAGCCTCCGCCGAGCTTCACGGAGGACATCCGGGCCGAGCACGACGGTGAGGAACCGCTCTTCGTCATAAGGGGGCGGGTCGAGGTGAAGTTCGTCGACCGCGTCATCCCTCTCGACTGCGGTGACGCCTTGCAGTTTCCGGGTAGGCTCCGCACCAGCTCCGGCGCCTCCAGCCGGGTAGCCGCGTCTTGATCACGGTCAGCAGAAGCTGATTAAAGTTGGCGACCCTGCAAGTTGCTCAACAGCGCGGGCGCGGAGATCGTCGGTGTCTGCTGGTACGCTATGATCGACAGCCCGCCTTGGGATCGACCCCGCTCGCACCAGCGCTGGTCTCACGGTCTCATCCGGCCGACATCCATGACGC
>CAHJXE010000134.1 GCA_903644085.1 Hyphomicrobiales bacterium | reverse complement strand
CACCGCGGCCGGCCGCGCTCGGCCGAGCCGGCGACGTCGCAGATGTCGCGACGACCGGCTCGATCGTGCCCGTCGAGACGCGTCTCGCCAAGTCCGGCCGATCGCCGCTGCCGATCGTGCCCGCCGCGAGCGATGGGCCGGCGCTCTCGGGCAAGGCCGCGATCGAGAAGGCGAACGCGACGCTGAACGCCCTGACCTCAATGACGGCCGACTTCACCCAGACGAACGGCGACGGGCGCCAGCTCACCGGCACCATGTACCTTCAGCGCCCCGGCAAGCTGCGCTTCGAGTACGACAAGCCCTCGACCCTGGAGGTCGTGTCGGACGGCTCGACCGTGCTCGTGCGCGACCGCAAGCTCAACACGTCGGACCCCTACCCGATCTCGCAGACGCCGCTGAAGTTCCTGCTCGCGCGCCAGATCGACCTCACCCGGGAGGCGACCGTGACCTCGGTCGGCACGGAGCCCGACGGAGTCCGGATCTCGATCGAGGACACGACGACGCTGGGCGGCACCTCCAAGATCGCGCTCGTCTTCGACTCCGACATCGCGTCGCTCAAGCGCTGGCGGGTGGTCGACCCTCAGGGCTACACGACGAGCGTCACGCTCTCCGACATCGAGAAGAACCGCACGATCGACCCGCGCATTTTCATGCTGAACTACATGCGCCCGGTGGAGTAGCGTGAACAGAACATTTGTCGACGCACATGCCCGTGATCGCGTTCGTAAGTCCGTTCAGACTGCGTTACGCTTCCTCAGATAACGTCGGCCGACTTGATAAGGTTGATAAGGTTAAGTGAGTTCTTCGTCTCTCAGCTGCCGAGGATGCGACGCTATTTGGGGCGTGATAGCAATCGGCCTCGTCGTGCTTCTTTGCGCCTGCACGGTCCGCAACATGCGAATCGATGTAGATCTCGTCACGTCGAGTTTAGCCCCGAACCTCATCCTGATCATAGCCTCGCGATGGCTCCGTAGACGCGGATGGTCGCGGCTGAGCGATGCACTAACAGCCTTCGCTCAGATGGCGCTCCTAAGCGCGATCTTTGCCGCATTAACCTACGTTCTGGCAACGACCGCCTTACCGCTTCAGGATGATACTCTGGTCGCCATCGACCGGGCGCTCGGATTGGATTGGAGGGCGTTCGTCTACGGCCTGATCCGTTGGCCACTCACGATGATGACGCTCAACTGGGCCTACGCGAGCTTCAGCTACCAAGTCCTGATCACACCCTTGCTGTTCGTTTGGGGAACGCGAGATCGTGCCGTCACATTCGTACTCGCGTGGGCACTCGCGCTAGCCTTCACGACGGCGATTTTTCCGTTCGCACCCGCACTCGGCGGGTTCCTACATTTCGGGATCGCGCGTACGGACGTCCCCGAGATCCTCGTCGCTGCGTCCTGGGTCTTTGCGGACACGTTCGAGCGGGCCCGCGGAGGTGCCGACCTACTTCTCGACGTGTCCGACCTCGAAGGGCTCGTGACTTTCCCGAGCTTCCACGCGGCAGTAGCTGTAATGATTCCTTGGGCATGTTGGACAATGCCCCGGCTGCGATGGCCCGTTCTCGCTTGGAATAGTCTGATGTGGGTATCCGCGATCCCGATCGGCGGTCATTACGCGGTCGACATCGTGGGTGGATCGATCGTATCGGCAGGTTGTATCGTCGTCAGTCGCGCGATCGTACGCGACAACTGTCGGGCTTTAGCCTCCAGGTCCCGACCTGATCCAGTCGGTCAGCCTGTGTTGGATCGTGTCGTGTCACGCTCCTCGGTTGCCTGAACCGGCGACACGCTCGATCCGATCACCTGTCGCCCTATCTGCTACACACCACCTGCTATCATCACCGAGCCGCGTCCAACACAGCCGCATCGGAAAGGATCGTCCGTGCAGCTGAAGGTCACCACCTGGAACATCAACTCGGTGCGGCTGCGCCTCGCGCAGGTCGAGCGGGCGCTGGCCGAGATCCGTCCCGACGTGCTGTGCCTGCAGGAGACGAAGTGCCCGAACGAGCACTTCCCGCTCTCGGCCCTGCAGGCGTTCGGCTACCCGCACGTGACCCAGGTCGGGATGAAGGGCTACAACGGCGTCGCGATCCTGTCGCGCCACCCCTTCGCGCAGGTCGAGCCGCGTGCCTGGTGCGAGCGCGACGACGCGCGCCACCTTTCGGTGACGCTGGGTCCCGAGTCGGGGCCGGCGGCCGGCATCCAGATCCACAACTTCTACGTGCCCGCGGGCGGGGACGTGGCGGACCCGGCCGTGAACCCGAAATTCAAGCACAAGCTCCAGTTCCTGGACGAGATGCGCGCCTGGGGCGGCACGCGCGAGCGCCGGCCCGCGATCCTCGTCGGCGACCTGAACGTCGCGCCGCTCGAGCACGACGTGTGGTCGCACAAGCAACTCCTCGACGTCGTGAGCCACACGCCGGTCGAGACCGAGCGGCTGGAGACGCTGCGCCGCGAGGGCGGCTGGGTCGACGCCGCGCGCCACCTGACGCCCGAGCCGCAGAAGATCTACACGTGGTGGAGCTACCGCTCCCCCGACTGGGCGGCCGCCAACAAGGGCCGCCGCCTCGACCACGTCTGGGTCTCGGACGACCTCGGGGGCACGCTGCAATCGGTCGACGTGCACGGGTCGGCGCGCGGCTGGACCCGGCCCTCCGACCACGTGCCGGTCACCGTGACCCTGGAGCTGTGACGCTCGCCCGCGCGTCGAAGCCCGCCGACGGACCTACTTCAGTCCGACGCGCTGGTTGACGAAGCGGAGCGTATAGCCGGTCTTGACCTCGAGCGCGTCCGGCTGAGCGCCCGCCGCCGCCATGTCCCGGTTGAACCGCTCCCAGCGCTCCGCCGTCATGGCGCCGAGCCCGAGCCGGCCGGCATCGCCGCTGGAGAGGACCGCGGAGGCCTTCAGCGCGTCGCGGCAGAACGCCATCTTCTCCTCGGTCATGTCCGGGTTGCCCGCCTTGATCGCCGCGAAGGCCGGGCTCGGATCGCCGTCAAGGAAGCTTGCCCAGCCCTTGAGCGACGCCTCGACGAAGCGCTGCACCAGCTCCGGCTTGTCGGCGACCATCCTGCGCGAGGTCATGAGGACGCTCTGGTAGTTGTCGAAGCCGTGATCCGCCAGGAGGTGGACCACGGGCTCCACCCCGGCGACGCGCAGATCGTAGGGCTCGCTCGTCGCGAGACCCTGTTGCGTCAGCCGCTTGTCCGCGAGGAACGGCGCCATGCTGAACGTGTAGGGCCGCGCCTGCTCGTCCATGTAGCCGTACTTGGCCTTGAGCCACGGCCAGTAGGTCTGGCGCCCGACGGTCGCGATCAGGATCGGCTTGCCCTTGAGCGCGTCGAGCGTGTCGTTGCCGACGCCCGGATGCGAGATGAGGACGCGCGGATCCTTCTGGAACATCGACGCGACCGCGATCCCGGGCAGCTTCTCGCGCACGTAGTTGAGGACCGAGAACCCGTTCGCCTCGTTGAAGTCCACCCGACCGGCCAGCAGCGGGGCGTTGGTGTCGACCTGCGGCCCACCCTTGCGGAGCTCCACGTCCAGTCCGTAATCCCGGTAGATGCCCGTCGCGGCCGCTTGGTGGAAACCGCCCTGCTCGGCCTGCGGGATCCAGCCCATCTGGTAGATCACCTTCTCGAGCGTCTGCGCGCGTGCGCGTCGCGTCGCGGACAGGGTCGTGCCCGCCCCGAGCAGCACCAGGGCGGCGCGCCTGTCGACCACCTTCGTCATGTCCACTCCCGCCTGATGGCGTCAGGACGCCTGCCGCTCCGCGGGCTGCCGAGCCGCAGGCTCCGCCGCGCGATAAGTCCAGCCCGCGCTCGGCAGCTGGGCGCCGCTGCCGCGTTCCTCGTCCACGTCCTTCTCGGGCTCGAAGCTCATCTTGCCCGGGTTCATCAGGTCGTAGCGGTCCATGCGGCGCTTGAACGCGATGTCGGCCTCCTCGACACTCTTCATTCCGCCCTCCTTCACCCGGAAGGTGTGATTGTTCGCCACCATCGCGCCGTCCTCGGCCATGCCCCGCATCACCTCGGCCAACTGCTCGTCGTCCGTGTAGGGGAAGAAGGGCGAGCCCTGGAAGCCGAGCTTGCCGTCGAAGCGCTTGACCTCGAAATGCATGCCGCCGAGAGCCCGAAAACGCTCTGCGCTGCGCGCGATCGCGTCCACAAGCCTGTCCGAGTGATAGAGGCCGATCGCCCCGATGATGCTCGGGTCCTCCTTGTTCACCTGCAGGCGGGTATGGCCCCAGGCGAATTCGTAGATCGGCGCCTCGTAGGGTCCCTGGCCTTCCGGGGCCCAGGATGCGACCTCGCCGCCGCTGGCCGCGACCAGCGCCCGGAACGGCTCCGCGAAGGACTCCGCGATCATGCATAGCGCCAAGCTGTGCCCGTCCGGACAATACGGCTTCAGCTGACGGATCAGCGACGGGATCGGCCAGCCCTGGAGCGAGATCAGCTTCTTGACGATCCCGTCCGAGGTCGCGAGCACCTGCGCGAAGCGAACGCTCTCCATGAAGTCGGGGAACGTCACGATCGTCTCGCACCAGGGCCAGGCAGGTGCGAGCGGCATCTCGGCCTCCGTGATGATGCCGTTCGCCCCGTAGGCGTGATGCACGAGGTTCACCTCGTCGCCGCGCAGTTCCACCACCCGCGGCTGCTCCTCGACGCTGACGACCTCGAGCCCGAGTATGTTGCCGCGGTCGCGCAGGATGCCGTAGGTGCAGCTGCCGATGCCCGCATGCCCCCCGCCGATGAAGCCGCCGAGCGTCGCGACCTTGCGGGTGGAGGGATGCATCCGCAGCTCCCACCCGGTCGGCCGGGTCGCCTCGTCGATCGCCCGCAGTCGCGCGCCCGCCTGCGCCCTGATCGTGCTGTCGCGCGTCCAGAGGATCGTGTCGAGCGCCGTCATGTCGACGACGGCGCCGCCTTTCAGCGGGATGCCCTGCCCGAAATTCGCCGTGCCGGCCCCGCGCATGATGAGCGGCATCCGGCATCGCGCCGCCGCGGCGGCGATCCGCAGCACGTCCTCCTTGTGGCGCGGCAGGACGATGACGTCGGCGAACTTGTCCTTCAGCTCGCGGCGCATGACCGGGCTGTAGACCGCCGTCATGTCCCGGCTCTTGCGGCGGACCTGGAGCGGGTCGGAGATCGACGGGACATCTCCGAGTTCGGCGAGGAAGTGCGTCAGGTCAGGCATGAGGCGCCGCTTCCTTGGATGTCCGGATCGGGCGCGAGCATAGCGGCACGGACCTTACGCGACAGGTCAAATGGACGCCGCGGCTGCCTCATTGCTGGGCGGCTCAGCCACACGAAACAGTGAGGCGGAAGCTGGAGGAAGCCTGACCCGGTCCTTCACCCGTCGATGCGCTCCAGCATCTCCTGGACCTCGCCCAGACCTTCGGTCAGCTCCGCGAGGTCGTGCGCGATGGCGGCGCGTATGCTCGCCGCCGCGAGCGGGAATTCCTGCAGGACGCGCCGCATCAGGGTCGGCGAGATGCGCAGGAGGCTCGACGCCTCCCGGGCCGTCGCGGAGGAGGGGCGCTGCATCCGCACGAAGAGAGCCATGCGGCCGACGAGCGAGCCCGGTCCCAGCAGGACGGCGTCGGCCTCCTCGCCCGGCAGCTGCGACGCCGCGATCAGTCCGGACATCACCACGTATCCGCCGTCGGAGCGCTCGCCGCGCCGGAACACCACCTCCCCGGCCCGCACCCGACGCGTATCGGCCGAGAAGGCGACGATCCTCAGCGCATCCGCGCCCATCAGCCCGAAGATCGGCGCCCGTCCGAGTACCGCGATGGTGTCCTCGAGCGACATGCCGGGCGTCCCGTTCAGGGCAGGAGCTTATATCCGCCCGGCTCCGTGATCAGGATGCGCGCGGAGGAGGGGTTCGTCTCGATCTTCTGGCGTAGCCGGTAGACATGCGTCTCGAGCGTGTGGGTCGTGACGGTCGCGTTATAGCCCCAGACCTCCTGGAGCAGGATGTCGCGCGAGACGACCTTCTGGCCGGCCCGGTAGAGGAAGCGCAGGATCGCGGTCTCCTTCTCGGTCAGCTTCAGCTTCGAGCCCTTCTCGCTGACGAGGATCTTGGAGCCGGGCCGGAACGTGTAGGGGCCGATCTGGAAGACCGCGTCCTCGGAGGCCTCGTGCTGGCGCAGCTGCGCACGGATGCGCGCGAGCAGCACCGCGAACTTGAATGGCTTCGGCACGTAGTCGTTCGCCCCGGAATCGAGCCCGACCACGACGTCCGCGTCGCTCGTCTGCGCGGTCAGCATGATGATCGAGCCGCGAAATCCCTCGCGTCGCATCAGCTTGACGGCCTCGCGCCCGTCCATGTCCGGCAGCCCGACATCCATGATGACGAGGTCGACGCGTCCGTTGCGCACCGCATCGCGCGCGCCGGCCGCGGTCGCGACCGACACGACCTCGAACTCGCTCGACAGGCCGAGCTGCTCGACCAGCGTGTCGCTGAGATCGCTGTCGTCTTCCACCACGAGCAGGCGGTTCATGAGGTCATCCTGTGTCCCGTTCGCCGGAAGGCCACGGGGTTCTCCGCATCTTGAACCCTCTATAGCTTGACAGGGCGTCAAGGTTGAAGTCCCCGGACCTGCGTGAAGCGACGCACCGTCCGGCTTGTCCGCGTGTTTTCATCCTGCCTCGACCGGCGGCGCGGGCGGATCGTGGCCGGCCCGCTCGTGCTCGACTGCGCGCTCGGTCGGTCGGGCCCCGTCCGGGACAAACGCGAGGGCGACGGCGGCACGCCGCCGGGGCGCTTCCGCGTGCTCGGCGCCTTCTACCGGGCCGACCGGGTGCGCCGGCCGCGCACGGGGTTGCGATTGACAGCAATCCGCCCCGACGACGGCTGGTGCGACGCGCCGGCGGACCGGCGTTACAACCGCCCGATCCGCCTGCCCGATGCCGCCGGCCATGAGCGCATGTGGCGCGCCGACGGCCTCTACGACGTGGTGCTCGATCTCGCGTATAATCGGTATCCCGCCATCCGGGGGCGCGGCAGCGCGGTGTTCCTGCACTGCGCCCGCCCTGGCTTCGCGCCGACCGAGGGGTGCGTGGCGGTCGATCCCCGGGCCATCGCGCGCTTGGTGGAGCGGATCGGCCCGGACACGATCGTGGAGATCGTGGGGTAGACCGGGCGTCGCGGACGGGGTAGGTGGCGCGCCCCGTCCGGAGAGGGCGCTTCCCCCTCACCCGGTCGGCGTTGCCGACTCGACCTCTCCCCCTCGGGGAGAGGTGACCCGCGCTCCACGCCCAAATGCCGTAGCGCTGCACATCGGGCACCGGTCGGCCCCCGCCGATCCCTCAACGATTGTCCCATCATGCCGGCCTGCGGCCTCGATTTCGGCACATCCAACACGACGCTGGGCCTCGCGTCCGGTAGCGCACCAGCGCTGGCGGCTTTGGAGGACGGGGCCGTCACGATCCCGAGCGCGATCTTCTTCGAGCCGTCCGGGCGCGCGACGATCGGGCGGGCCGCGATCGCGCTCTACGTCGAGGGCGCGCCGGGGCGGCTCATGCGCTCGATCAAGTCGGTTCTGGGCTCGCCTTTGCTCGAAGAGACGACGTCGATCGGACGCGAGCGCGTGGCGTTCCGGGAGGTGTTGGCGCGCTATATCGGGGCCGTGAAGGCGCGCGCCGAGGCGGCGGGCGGGGCTTTGACCCAAGTCGTGCACGGTCGTCCGGTCCATTTCGTGGACGACGATCCCGCGGGCGACGCGCGCGCCGAAGCGGCGCTCGCCGACATCGCACGCGGGATCGGCTTCGCGGAGGTCTCGTTCCAGTTCGAGCCGATCGCCGCGGCCCTCGACTACGAGCGCCAGGTCGCGGGCGAGGAGATCGCGCTGATCGCCGATATCGGGGGCGGCACGTCCGACTTCTCGATCGTCCGGCTCTCGCCCGAGCGCCACCGCGCGGCCGATCGTGCGCGCGACATCCTGGCGAATGACGGCGTGCGGGTCGGCGGCACGGATTTCGACCGCCGGCTGAGCCTCGGGACCGTGATGCCGCTCCTCGGGCTCGGCAGTCCGATGCGGCGGCCGGGTCTCGACGTGCCGTCCTCCTACTACCACGACCTCGCCACGTGGTCGTCGATTAACCGGCTCTACAACGCCAAGACCGCCCGCGAGATCGCGGAGGTGCAGCGCGACGCCGCCCGGCCCGAGCTGATCGCCCGGCTCGCCCGGGTGGTCGACGGGGAGCGCGGCCACACGCTCGCGATGGAGATCGAGGCGGCAAAAATCACACTCTCCGACACGACGTGCGCGCGCGTGCCGCTCGGCTGGGTCGAGCCCGGCCTGGAGGCCGCCTTCGGTCGCGCGGACCTGGTGCGGCACACGGGCAGCCTGTCCGGCCGCATCGCGTCCCGGATCGCGACCTGCCTGCGCGACGCCGGGCTCGCGGCGTGCTGGCCGCGCTGCTGGTTGGTGGCG
>CAHJXE010000133.1 GCA_903644085.1 Hyphomicrobiales bacterium | reverse complement strand
CCCGGCTCGAGGGCGACATTGCGGCCAACATGGAGCGCTGGCGCTGGCTGCCGGCCGAGGTCGCGTCCCGCTACATCTTCGTCAACGTGCCCGAGTTCCGGCTGCGCCTCATGGAGGACGGCCACGTCGTGCACGAGACGCGGGTCATCACCGGCAAGCCCGACACCCCGACGCCGATCTTCTCGGGCTCGATGGAGTACGCCATCGTCAACCCGTCCTGGTACATCCCGCCCTCAATCATGAAGAAGGAGATCCTGCCGGGTCTCGCGGCCGACCCGTCCTACGCGGCGCGGCGGGGCTACGAGGTGATCCGGCACGGCAACCAGATCTCGGTGCGCCAGCCGCCGGGCGAGCGCAACGCGCTCGGCTTCATCAAGTTCATGTTCCCGAACCAGCACGCGGTCTACCTGCACGACACGCCGAACCGGAGCCTGTTCGGCTCCGCGCGCCGGGCCTTCAGCCACGGCTGCGTGCGCGTGGAGAACCCGTTCGGGCTGGCCGATTTCGTGCTCGGGCACGACTGGCCGGAGGCGCGGCTGAAGAAGCTGATCGGCCGGGGCGAGCGCACGGTCCGGACGCCGCAGCCGCTGCCGGTCCACCTCGCGTATTTCACGCTCTCGGTCGACGCGTTCGGCGAGATGCAGAGCTTCGAGGATGTCTACGGCTACAACGGGCGCGTCCGCGCCGCGCTGGGCTATGGCGGGTGATGGCGATCTGAACCGGAACGCCTGCGGCACGTTGAATCACCTCGATCGGAGGTGGGGATGGCGGGTTCAGACGACGGAATGGGTGGGGCGAAGCCGAACGTGACGCTCTCGTCCGAGGTGCGCGAGCATCTGGGCCAGAAGCTGCGCGCGACGCTGCGGCAGACGAGCGACAAGCCGGCCTTCCTCGGCGACGAGTCGCTGCCGCCCGAGTTCGAGGGCGCCATCCGCCGATTGCAGGGTCAGGACAGGCCGTCGCGGAGCGGCCTCGACGCCGTGCGTAACGCGCTAGGGCTGAACGAGGCGGAGAACCGCGAGGCGCGCCGCCCGCGCATCGAGCCGGTCTCGGACGATCACCAGATCTGAGGCGTCAGGCGTCCAGCTCGACCCAGATCCGCCCCTCCGCGACCCGCACCGGATAGGTCGCGAGATCGCGGGTCACGGGCGCTCCGGCGGCCTTGCCGGTCGCGATCTCGAACAGCCCGTAATGCAGCGGGCACTCGATATAGCCCTCCACCACCTCGCCCTCCGAGAGGCAGGCCTGCCCGTGCGTGCACAGGTCCTGCGTCGCGTAGAGCGCGCCGTCGAGCCGGTAGACCGCGACGCGCCGGCCTTCGACCTCGCGGCCGATCACGTCACGGCCGTCGAGCTCGGCCGCGTCAGCGACCTCCACCCAGGCCATGGCTATTCGGCATCCGGCTGGCGCGCCGGATGTGCGGCCGCGAAGGCGGGATGTGCCTCGCAGAGCGCGTCGACCCGGGCAATCTTCGGGTAGGCGTGGAGCGGCACGGCGAAGCGCTTCGCCGCGTAGAGCTGCGGCACGAGGTACACGTCCGCGAGGCCCGGTTCCGGCCCGAAACAGTATCCGTCCGCGCCGATCAGCGCCTCGATCGCCGCGAACCCGTCCCCGATCCAGCGCGCGATCCAGGCCTGGACGGCCGGCTCGGCGATCCCGAGGTCGCCGCGGAGGTGGTTCAGCGGCCCCGAATTGTGCAGCGGGTGAATGTCGCAGCCGACGATCGCCGCGACGGCCCGCACGTGCGCCCGTGCCACCGGATCGGCCGGCAGCAGCGGCGGGTCGGGGTAGCGCTCCTCCAGGTATTCGAGGATCGCGGGCGACTGGGTCAGGACCGTGCCGTCGTCGAGCGCGAGGCTCGGCAGCCGCGCCTGCGGGTTGACCGCCCGGTAGTCGGGCTGCAACTGCTCGCCGCCGCCCCGCACGAGATGCACCGGGATGGGCTCGACCGCCAAGCCCTTCAGGGCGAGCGCGATCCGCACCCGGTAGGACGAGGTGGAGCGCCAGTAGCCGTAGAGCTTCATGTCGCGGGTCCGTCCGAGACGATCGCCCGGCACGCGCCGAAGCCGATCGGCGCGAAGCCGTCGCGCCGGCAGCGACCGCCGAACACGACCTCGTCGCCGTCCTCCAGGAAGCGCCGCGTCTCGCCCGACGGCAGCTCGATCGGCTTGCGGCCGCCGTTCGTGGTCTCCAGGAGGCTGCCGAACCCGCTCTCGTCAGGCGCCGATATGGTCCCGGTGCCGAACAGGTCCCCGGGACGCAGGTTGCAGCCCCCGGATGCGTGGTGCGCGACCATCTGGGCGGCCGTCCAGTAAAGGTGGCGCGCGTTGGAGAGCGAGAGCCGATGAGCGGGCGTGCCGGCGTCCCGCATGGCGCGGGTCGCGATCGTCACCTCGAGCGCGATGTCGTAGGCGCCGTGCGCCTGGTCGGCCTCATCGAGCAGGTAGTCGAGCGGCGTCGGATCGCCCTCGGGCCGGGCGGCCTGCGCGATGCGGAACGGCGCCAGCGCCTCGGGCGTCACGATCCAGGGCGAGAGGGTGGTCGCAAAACTCTTCGCCAGGAACGGCCCGAGCGGCTGGTACTCCCATCCCTGGATGTCGCGCGCCGACCAATCGTTCAGCAGGCACAGCCCCGCGATGTGGCTCTCCGCCTCGCCGATCGGGATCGGTGAGCCCAGATCGTTGCCGGGGCCGATCCAGATGCCGAGCTCCAGCTCGTAATCGAGGTTGCGGCAGGGGCCGAAGCTCGGCAGCGTCTCGGTCGCGGGCTTGCGCTGGCCGCTCGGCCTCAGCACGCTTCCGCCCGAGACGCCGATCGAGGAGGCGCGGCCGTGATAGCCGATCGGCACGTATTTGTAGTTCGGGAGCAGCGGGTTGTCCGGCCGGAACTGCCGGCCGACGTTGTTCGCGTGGTGGATGCCTGCGTAGAAATCCGTGTAGTCGCCGATGGTCGCCGGCAGGTGCATCGTGCAGGCGGCCGCCTCGTGAAGGTGCGGTTCCAGTTGCGCCCGCTCGGCCGAGCCGTCCCGCAGTGCCTCCGACAGGCGCGCCCGCAGTGCCCGCCGCGGACTGGCGCCCGACGCCAGGAACGCGTTCAGCGTCGCACCCGCAGGGCCGTCCGGGACCGCCGCGAGATCGAGGATCATGTCCCCGATCGCCACACCGGGCCGCGGCGCCCCGCCCGGGGGCGAGAAGATCCCGAGCGGCAGGTTCTGGATCGGGAAGTCCCGGTGTCCGTTCGCGGACGCGACCCAGCTCCGGAGGTGTTCGTCGTGCGTGCTGTCGAGCATGGGGGAGGTCATCCGGTTGATGGTCGGAAATGCGGGTCTCTTCTCCCCGTCTCGACGGGGAGAAGTCGAGTCGCGCGTCAGCGCGACCGGATGAGGGGCTCTAGAACCACCACGCCGCTCGCGAGCCTCCCCTTATCCGGCCGACGCTTCGCGTCGCTCGACCCCGGATCGAGTCCGGGGCAGGCTCTCTCCCGCTTCGCGGGGAGAGGCTACGGCCGCGTCGGGTCGAAATGTTTCGTCAGCTTCTGCCCGTAGGACCCGTAATCGCTCTGGAGCGCTGGGCTCGCGGCCGCGTAGGCCGAGACCTTCTGGGGGAAGCGCGTCTCGAACATGAAAGCGAGCGTGCCGGTGAGCTTGTGGGGCGCGAGCTCGGCGTTCGAGGCTTTCTCGAACGCGTCGCGGTCGGGACCGTGCGGCAGCATTGTGTTGTGGAGCGACACGCCGCCCGGCGCGAACCCGCCCCCCGTCTTCGCGTCGTAGACGCCATAGACGAGACCCATGAACTCGCTCATCACGTTCATGTGGTACCAGGGCGGCCGGAACGTGGTCTCGGCGACGAGCCACCGGTCCGAGAAGATCACGAAGTCGATGTTCGCGGTGCCGGGCGTCTCGGAGGGCGAGGTCAGGACCGTGAAGATCGACGGGTCGGCGTGGTCGAACAGGACGGGGCCGACCGGCGAATAGCGCCGCAGGTCGTACTTGTAGGGCGCGTAGTTGCCGTGCCACGCGACGACGTCGAGCGGCGAATGGTCGATCGCGGCCGACCAGAGCGCGCCGCCCCATTTCACGAACATGCGGGAGGGCGCGTCGCGGTCCTCGTAGGCCGCGACGGGCGTCAGGAAGTCGCGCGGGTTCGCCAGGCAATTCGCGCCGATCGGCCCGCGCTCGGGCAGCGAGAACGCGCCGCCGTAATTCTCGCAGACGTAGCCGCGCGCCAGGCCGCCGAGGAGCTCGACCCGGACCTTCACGCCGCGCGGGATCACCACGATCTCGCCCGGCTCCACGTCGATGATCCCGAATTCGGTCCAGAACCTGATCTCGCCCTCCTGGGGCACGATCAGCATCTCGCCGTCGGCGTTGTAGAAGTACTCGTCCACCATGGAGCGGGTCGCGACGTAGAGGTGCGCCCCCATGCCGGCCTGGCTGCCCGCGTCGCCCGCGCTCGTCATCGTGCGGATGCCCTCCACGAAGGAGAGGGGCTCGGCCGGGATCGGGATCGGGTCCCAGCGCAGCGGGCCGATCGGTACATCGGCTTCGTGCGCGGGCGCGGTGCGCCACAGGCCGGTCTCGGCCTTCTCGAACGCCCCCCAATGCACGACGGTCGGGCGGATGCGGTAGAGCCAGGAGCGCTCGTTCGTGGTGCGCGGCGCCGTGAAGGGCGAGCCCGAGAGCTGCTCCGCGTAGAGCCCGTAGGGGCAGCGCTGCGGCGAGTTGCGCCCGACCGGCAGCGCGCCCGGCAGCGCCTCCGTCTCGAACCCGTTGCCGAAGCCCGACATGTAGCCGGGCGTGAGGCCGGACCCGGTGGCGATCTGCGCAAAAGCGGACGGCGCCTGCACGTTCATGGCTGTTCCTCCCGAGATACGAGTCCGAAATTAGTTGCAGATGAAACCGGTGTCAAACCGGGCAACGTGTGTGATGCCTTCGGAAATGGAGCGCGGGGAGGGGTAAGGCGCTCTTCGCGCGAAACGAGGGTCTGGACACGTTGAACATGTCCCCGAACCGACGGGGCTTCCCCGCGTTCACAGGCCGGGCGATGCGAGCCCGAGAGGGTGGCGGCATGGCGGCGATCGAGATCGGCATCGCGTTCGGCGTGCGCCTGCTGCTCGTCTTGCTGTTCCTGCCCTTCAGCGCGCTCGACAAGATCATCAACTTCAAGGGCGCTGTGGGTCAGGCGCGCGAGATCTTCTCCTCGACGAGCCTCGCCCGGGCGCTGATCTGCGTGGGGCTCTTCGTCGAGATCGTGATGTCGGCCTGCGTGCTCACGGGCACGGCCGACCGGGCGGCGGCCTTCGTGCTCGCGGGCTATTGCGGGGTGACGGCGCTCCTGTGGAAGCAGTTCTGGCGCCCCGGCGACTTCTGGGCGTCGGGCGACAGCAAGGCGCGCAACCTGTTCTGGGACTTCTGGAAGAACTTCGCGCTCGCGGGCGGCTTCCTGCTCGTCGTATTCGGCACGCGGGCCGACACGGTGCGGCTCTTCCTCGCCGACCCGCTCTCTTCCACGCATCCCTACACGCTCGCGCAGCCGTGAACGGGGACATGCCCTGGTTCGAGATCGTCGACCGGCGCTTCGCGCGCTACGTCCTGCCGAACGCGCCGCTCGAGGAGTTGGCCGGCGGGTTTCGCTGGATCGAGGGGCCCGTCTGGATGGCCGACGCCGAGTGCCTCCTGTTCCAGGACCTTCCGCGCGACCGCACCATGCGCTGGATCGACGGCGCGGGCCTGTCCGTGTTCCGCGCGCCCGCGGGCTACGCCAACGGCCAGGCGCGCGACCGGCAAGGTCGGCTCCTCACCTGCTCGCACCAGCACCGCGCGCTCACCCGCACCGAGCCCGACGGCACGGTCACGACGCTCGTCACCCATCACGAGGGCCGGCGCCTCAACGCGCCGAACGACCTCGTGTGCAAATCGGACGGCTCGATCTGGTTCACGGACCCGCTCTACGGCATCTCGACCGATTACGAGGGCGGTGTCCAGGCGTCCGAGCAGCCGCCCGCGCTCTACCGGTTCGATCCCGCGAGCGGCGAGATCCGGGTCGTGGCGTCCGATTTCGCGGGGCCGAACGGGCTCGCCTTCTCGCCGGACGAGAGCCGGCTCTACGTGTCCGAGACGGGCGACCAGACGCATGACGACCCGGCGCAGTTCATCCGCGTCTTCGACGTCACGCCGGACGGGCTCGCGCTCTCGGCGGGCGAGGTCTTCCACACGATCTCGCCCGGCTACGCGGACGGGCTGAAGGTGGATCACGAGGGCAACGTCTGGTCGAGCGCGGCGGACGGCGTGCATTGCATCGACCCAGGGGGCGAACTCCTCGGCAAGATCCTCGTGCCGCACCGCGTCTCGAACCTGTGTTTCGGCGGATGGGCGAGGAACCGCCTCTTCATCGGCGGATCGCACAAGCTCTACGCGGTCTTCCTCAACCGGCGGGGAGCCGCATGGCCATGACGGGAACGCCCGTGATCCAACTCGCGACACTGTCGCGCATCGTGCTGAACGCGGCCGATCCGGCGGCGCTGGCGCGGTTCTACGTCGAGGCGCTCGGCTTCGCGGCCGGCCCGCTCGATGCCCGGGACGCCGGCGAGGGCGAGGGGGTTCGCCTGACGCTCGGGCCATCGCGCGTGGACCTCGTGGCGTCGCGCGGCCGGCCCTACCCGGGCGACGTGCCAGGTTGGAGCCCGCACTTCCAGCATCTCGCGATCGTGGTGTCGGACATGCCGGCCGCCATGACGCGGCTCTCCGGCGTCGCAGGCTGGCGCGCGATCTCGACGGACGGCCCCGAGCGCCTGCCGGAGCGATCGGGCGGCGTGTCGGCCTTCAAGTTCCGCGATCCCGAGGGGCACCCGCTGGAGTTCCTCGCATTCCCGCCGGGCGCCGGGCCGGAGCTATGGCGGGTCGCGAACGCCCCTGACGCGTGCCTCGGCATCGACCACTCGGCGATCTCGGTCGCGGAGACCGCGCGCAGCCTCGCATTCTACCGGGCACTCGGCCTCACGCTCGGCCCTCGATCGCTGAACACGGGGCCGGAACAGGCGCGGCTCGACGCGATCGCGGACCCGCAGGTCGAGGTGACGGGGCTGATGCTGCCGGGCGGCGGCCCGCCCCACCTCGAATTGCTCTGCTACCGCGGTGCCTTCGACCGGGCGGTCGACCCGATGCGGCCGGACGACATCGCGGCGACCCGCCTCGTCTTCACGGCCGCCTCGGCCGGGGACGCGAACGAGATGGTGGATCCCGACGGGCACCGGGTCGAGATCGAGGCCGCCTAACGGCCGATCGCAAGCCGGAGCGCACGCCACGTCGACGCGCCGGGGCGCACCCGGGCGCGCCCGCTCGCGAGGAGCGGCTCCCACATCTCGGGCTCGGTCATCACGTCGCGGTCATAGGCCAGGTGCGTGTGCCGCGGCCCGACCTCCTCGCAGCGTATGTCGCGGTAGTCCAGCCGCCGGTGCTGGGCGATGAACCAGTAGAACGTGTCCGACATCGAGGCCGGGTAGAAGATCGCCGCCTCGGTCCCCGCCTTCATGAACGCGATGTTGGTGAGCGCCGCGCTCGCCGTCCCGATTACCTGGCGGGCGCCCTTGAACATCGCGATCTGCCGCTCGAGCGTGTGATCCTCGGGGCTGATGACCGCGTAGCCCCTGGCGAGGAGGACGTCGCAGATCGCCCGCTCGTTCCAGATCCGGCGGTAGGCCGGAACGCGACGGCGCACGAAGATCCGCTCGTGGCCGGGCAGCGGCGCGATGCCGGAAGCCAGCGTGTTCAGCGTGCGGAACACGAGCGGCGACATGTAGTGGCCGTGAATGGTCAGACCCGAGATCACGATCAGGTCGCGTACCCGCTCGGGCGTCCTCAGCCCCGGGACGACGCGCGCGGACGGGATCCCGAGCCGCGCGAGCGAATCCGCCACGACGGTGCGCATGCCGCCCTCGACATCCGGCACCAGCATGCCGAGCGGCTCGCCCGGGAAGACGCGCATCGCGAGATCGGCCTTCGGCAGCATCTCGACGAGCCAGTGGCCGTAATTCGCGAGGCCCGGCTTCACGCAGAGCACCAGCGGCCCGTCCCGCTCCATCACCGAGCCCGACGCGATCGCGTCGACGAGCCCAGCTCTCGCCTGGTCGATCCGGTGCGGCGGCTGGTCCGTGACCGCACCCGCCACGACGTCGAGCGCGTCGTCGAACACGAGACCCTCGCCCGCCAGGTAGGCGTGCGGTACCCGGAACACCTCGATCTCGCCCGGCACGAAGGGTCCCCTCGTCCACACCGAGTCGAGCACCGCCCGGACCCCGTGCGGAATGCGGTCCGGCGCGTGAACGACCGGGGCGGCGGCCGCGAAGCCGGGGCTCGCGACCGCGATCCGCCGGGTGCCGGCGGGCCAACCCACTCTCTCGAACGACACGCCCCCGTCTCTCCGGTCAGCGATGCGCGGTGGACCCCAGCGCGGCGCGTGC
>CAHJXE010000132.1 GCA_903644085.1 Hyphomicrobiales bacterium | reverse complement strand
GCGTCGCGACCGTCGTGGCGATCGGCTCGATCATGCTCCCCGCGATGGTCGAGTACGGCTACCCGAAGCGCTTCGGGGCGGGCGTGATCACGACCTCCGGCTCGCTCGGCATCCTGGTGCCGCCCTCCATCATCCTCGTGCTCTACGGCGTCTCGACGAACACCTCGATCGGCGCGCTCTTCATGGCGGGCGTGCTGCCGGGCATCCTGCTGGCGCTGGTGCTCGCCGGCCTCACCTGCGCGATCGCGTGGAAGAACGACTACCCCCGCATGCCCCGCGCGACGTGGCGCGAGCGCGTCGTGGCGTTCCGCAAGTCGTTCTGGGGCCTCGCGCTGATCGGAATCGTGCTCGGCGGCATCTACGGGGGCATCTTCACGCCGACGGAGGCGGCGGCCGTCGCGGCCGTCTACGCCTTCGTGATCGCGGTTTTCGTCTACCGCGACATGGGCCTCAGGGACGTGCCGCGCGTCCTCCTCAACGCCGCGAACACGAGCGCGATGCTGCTCTACATCATCACCAACGCGGTCCTGTTCTCGTTCCTGATGACGAGCGAGAACATTCCGCAGGCGATGGCCGCCTGGATCGTGGAGCGGCACTTCCAGCCCTGGACCTTCCTGCTCGTCGTGAACATCGTGCTGCTCGTCGCGGGCAACGTCATGGAGGCGACCTCCATCCTCCTCATCATGGCGCCGATCCTGTTCCCCATCGCGATCAATCTCGGGGTGAACCCGATCCATCTCGGCATCCTGATGGCGGTCAACATGGAGGTGGGGCTCTGCCACCCGCCGGTGGGGCTGAACCTCTACGTGGCGTCCAGCATCTCGCGGATGGGCATCACGGAGCTCACCAAGGCGGTCTGGCCCTGGCTCGTCGCGATGCTGCTCTTCCTCGTGCTGATCACCTACGTGCCGGCGATCTCGCTGTGGCTCCCGCGGACGCTCGGCCTTTAGCGTATCGTCCCCGTGGTGTGTCACGGTCGATCATCACGCCGCGAGGGACGTTCCAGCGATGATCCCCATCGAAGCCGACGCAACCGGACGCCACGGTCGCGAGGGCTCGGCCTACCTCCGGGCGACCCGGATGGTCATCGCCGTGACCCTGCTCTTCTGTGTGGGGGAAAGTGGAGCCGGTGCCTGGGCGGGATCGGCCTTCATGACGAAGGACGGGATCGAATGGGGCTACGGCCTCCTGATCTACGCGATCGGGCTCGCGACGTACGGCCGCTCGCGGTCGGCCTGCGCCTGGGGCGGCTACGTGTCCGCCGCGATCCTGGGCGTCGGCGGTCTCCAGGGCCTCGTCGAACTCGTCTCCAGCCTGTTGCGCTACGAGCCGGACGACAGCCTGACGAGTGTCGCGATCTCGGCCATCGTGTCCCTCGTCGGCTCCGGAATCGTGGCGGCGATCCTGCTGCGCTTCCGGCGCTCGACCGATCCCGTCGTGAGCGCATCCTGGTTCGCGGCCCGCAACGACGTCGTGACCAGTGCGTTGGGCGCTGCCGTGACGTTGTCGTCGCGGGTGACGGATGCGCGCTGGCTGGAAGCCGCCGTGACCGCGCTCGGTGTGCTTCTCTCGTTCGCCGCCTGTTACGCGGTCGCCCGCGAGGCGGCCGCTCTTCCCGCCGCGACGGCACCGGAGACACCACCTTGACGCCCGGATCCGGCGCAGGCCCGGTCACCCGGACTGTCGGCGGGGACCGACGTGTCGCGCCGGGTCCGGGCGACGGCGCAATCCGCCACGCGTCGCGGACCCCAGGAGATCAGCATGCGTCGGGGCGGTGGAGTTCGGCCCGGGCGCGGGTCACGGTACGCCGCCCGTTCTTGAACACCGCGAGCGGTTGCGCGATCTCGGCGACCGCCTGACCGGGCGAGACGGCGTCGATCACCACGACGTCCGCCGGATGGCCGATCGCGATCCCGTAATCGCCGAGGTTCATGAGCCGGGCCGAACGCTCGGTCAGCATCGCGAAACACTCCGCGATCCGCTCCGGCCGGCTCACCTGGAGCACGTTCGCGTGGAGGTTCGCCATCCGGATGAGCGAGCAGTCGCCGTAGGGTGTGAACGGGTTCAGCACGTTGTTCGTGGAGAGCGTGCAGTTGCACCCCTGCTCGACGAAGAGGTTCGCGTCCACGACGCCGCGCCGCACGTCGTAGCTCTGGGTGCGGCCCATCATGAAGAGGTCGGTCGCGGGCAGGATCGTGACCGCGATCCCCGCCTCGGCGAGCCGCCGGGCGATCGCCACCTGGCCGTCGGGCGGCATCGTGGAGAGCGCGGTCGCGTGCCCGATCGCCACCCGCCCGCCATAGCCGAAGCGCTCCGTCAGTTCGCAGACGAGGTGGACGTCGAGGTTCTCCGGCGTGTTGCCGGGATCGAGATGCATGTCGATGTCGAGATCGTGCTCGCGCGCGATGTCGAAGACCCGCCGGATCTGGGCCGCGTGGTCGGTGTCGTAGTCGGGCGCCGCGCCGACGACCCGCGCGCCGCGCCGGATCGCCTCGATCATCAGCGCGTCCGTGCCCGGGTTGTTGGTCAGCCCCTCCTGCGGAAAGACGCAGATCTCGACGTAGATCGCCCAGGCGTAGTCCGCGGCCAGCGCCCGCACGGCCTCGAAGCCGCGCAGGCCGACCTTCGGGTCGACCTCGACATGGGTGCGCATGCGCGTCGCGCCCTGCTTGATGCAGTTCTCGAGCGTCGTCTTCGCCCGCGCGTAGACGTCCTCGACCGTGAAGGTGCCCTTGACGTCCGAGATGCGCCGGACCGCGTCGGGCAGACGGCCGGGCTCGGGCGCGCACCGATCCGCGATGCGCGACTTGTCGAGGTGGATATGCGTCTCGACGAGGCCCCCGCAGCACAGGCACCCGCCGGCATCGTAGGCGGGCGCGTCGCACACGATGTCGCGCTCCACCGCGGCGATCCGGCCCGCCGCGAATCCGATGTCGACGAGGTCGCCGGCGCCCGGCAGGCGCGCGTTGCGGATCACGTGGTCGAGCATGGCGCGTCCGCGACCGGCGAGGCGGGTCAGGCCTCGCCGACGCCGAAATCCCGGCCGGGCGCGGCCTCGATCAGCGCGCGCGTGTAGGGGTGGGCGGGCGCGGCGTAGACCTGCGCGGTGACGCCCTGCTCGACCACGACGCCCTTCTCCATGACGACGATCCGGTCGCAGATCTGGGCCGCGACCCGCAGGTCGTGCGTGATGAACAGGATCGCGAGGTCGAACCGCTCCTGCACGTCCCGCAGGAGCGCCAGGACCTGGCGCTGCACGGAGACGTCGAGCGCGGAGACGGCCTCGTCCGCGATGAGGATCTCGGGCTCCATCGCGAGCGCGCGGGCGATCGCGACGCGCTGGCGCTGGCCGCCCGAGAACTGGTGCGGGTAGCGGGCGAGCGCGTCCGGCTGGAGCCCGACGAGCCCCATCAGGTCGCGGGCGCGGGCGGTCGCGTCGGCGTGGTTCGTGCCGAAGTTCATCGGCCCCTCGATGATCGACGCGCCGACCGTGCGGCGCGGGTTGAGCGAGCGGTACGGGTCCTGGAACACGACCTGGATCTTGCGGCGGTAGGGCCGCAGGCGCCGCTCCGTCAGTTTCGCGATGTCGATGTCCGGCACCAGGATCGCGCCCTCGGAGGGCGGCATCAGGCGCGCGATGCAACGCGCCACCGTGGTCTTGCCCGAGCCGGACTCGCCCACGATCCCGACCGTCTCGCCGCGGCGGATACGGATGTCGACGCTCTCGGCCGCCCGGACAATCTTCGCGCGCCCGAACAGGCTCGCCGAGCGGTAGGTCTTGCCGATGCCGACCGCGTCCAGCGCGACCGGCGCCTTGATCTCGCGCGTGACGGCGGGCTTTAGGCTCGGCACGGCGCCGATCAGCATGCGCGTGTAGGAGTGCTGCGGCCGGCGCAGGACGTCCGCCGCCCTGCCCTCCTCGACGATGTGGCCCTTCTGCATGACGACCACGCGGTCGGCGATCTCCGCCACCACGCCGAAATCGTGCGTGATGAACAGGACGCCGGTGCCGCGCCGCGTCTGCATCTCCTTGATGAGGCGCAGGATCTGGGCCTGGGTGGTGACGTCGAGCGCGGTCGTGGGCTCGTCCGCGATGAGGAGCGCGGGATCGAGCACCATGGCGGCCGCGATCATGATGCGCTGGCGCTGCCCGCCCGAGATCTGGTGCGGGTAGGAGCCGGCGATGCGCTCCGGGTCCGGCAGGCGCATCGCGCCCAGGATGGCCAGGACCTTGGCGCGCCGATCCGCGGGCCCGAGATCGGTGTGGATGCGCAGCACCTCGTCGATCTGGTCGCCGATCTTGAGCACGGGGTTCAGCGCCGTCATCGGCTCCTGGAACACCATCGCCATGCGGGTGCCGCGCAGGTCGCGCAGGCGCTTGGGGCTCGCGGCCAATACGTTCTCGCCCTCCAGCCGGATGGCGCCCGCGACCGGCTTGAGGGCCGGCGGCAGCAGTCCCATGACCGAGAACGCGGTGACGGACTTGCCCGAACCCGATTCGCCCACCACGCACACGATCTCGCCCGGCCCGACCGCGAAGGACACCCCCTCGACGGCGTGCGCCCGGTCGCCCCCACCCGGCAGCCGGACGGAGAGCCCGTCGACCGCGAGGACCGGACCCTCGGGGCTCATCGCGCCCCCATCTTCGGGTCGAGCGTGTCGCGCAGGCCGTCGCCCAGCATGTTCACGGCGAGCACCGCGACGCACAGGAAGATGCCCGGATAGAGGATGTTGTGCGGGTAGATGCGGAACAGGTTGCGGCCCTCCGCCATGATGTTGCCCCAGGTCGGCACCTCGGGCGGGATGCCGATGCCCAGGAAGGAGAGGATCGCCTCGACCAGGATCGCGGAGGCGCAGATGAAGGTGCCCTGCACGATGAGCGGCGCGACCGTGTTCGGCAGGATGTGGCGCACCATCAGGGTCGGCACGCGGGTCCCGGCCATGATCGCGGCCTCGACATAAGGCTCCTCGCGCACGGACAGCACGATCGAGCGCACGACGCGCACGACGCGCGGGATCTCCGGCACGATGATCGCCACGATGACCGCCCCGAGACCGGCCCGGAACAGCGACACGACCGCGATGGCGAGCAGGATCGCGGGGATCGCCATCAGCCCGTCCATGAACCGCATGATGATGCCGTCGAGCGGGCGCACGTAGCCGGCGATCATCCCGAGCAGGAGCCCGACCGCGATCGAGACGGCCGCGACCGACACGCCGATGAGGAGGGACACGCGCGCGCCGTAGAGCGTGCGGCTATAGACGTCGCGGCCGAGCGAGTCCGTGCCCATGCGGTGCTTGAACGTGGTGGAGGTGCCGTCATCCGCCCGGATCGTCCGCTCGAACCCCGGGACCTTGTTGCGGGTGCTCGGGTTGATGGCCGCCGGGTCGATCGTGCCGAGGAACGGCGCGAAGATCCCGATGAGCAGCATGGCGAGGAGCACGGTGCCGCCGACGAGGATCGAGGGGTTGCGCGCGAGCTTGGCGAGACGCCCGCGATCGGGCGCCGCGAGGGCCGAGACCGGCGCGAGGAGGGCGGGCTCCGCGCTCAATACCGGATCCTCGGGTCGAAGAGGCTGTAGGCGAGGTCGATCCCGAGATTGATCGCCACGTAGATGACCGAGAAGAGGAGGATCACCGCCTGGATGGTCGGATAATCGCGCGCCAGCACGGCGTCGACCGTGAGGCGCCCGAGGCCGGGGATCGCGAAGACGCTCTCCGTCACCACCACGCCTCCCAGCAGCAGCGCGATGCCGAGCCCGATGACGGTCACGATCGGCACCGCGGCGTTCTTCAGCGCGTGCCGGAACAGGATGATGCGCTCGACCTGCCCCTTGGCGCGGGCGGTCCGAACGTAATCCTCGCCCAGGACCTCGGTCACGCTGGCGCGCGTCATCCGGGCGATCAGCGCGATGTAGATCACGGAAAGCGAGACCGCCGGCAGGATGAGCCGCTGGAGGAAGCCCCCGAACCCGGCCGAGATCGACTGGTAGCCCTGCACCGGCACCCAGCCGAGCGTGATCGCGAAGACGTAGATCAGCGCGTAGCCGACCACGAAGATCGGGACCGAGAAGCCGAAGACCGAGAAGCCCATGACCATCCGATCGATCCAGGTGCCCTGCTTGTAGGCGGCGAGCACGCCGAGCGGCACCGCGACCGAGACCGCGATCACCATCGTGACGAAGGCGAGCGACAGGGTCGGCTCGATCCGGCCGAGGATCAGCTCCGCGACCGTCTTCTTGAAGAAGAACGACTCGCCGAAATTGCCGCCGAGGAGGTGCCCCGCCCAGATGCCGAACTGGACGAGGATCGGCTGGTCGAGACCCAGCCGGCTGCGGATGAGGTCGATCTGCTCGGTGGACGCGTTGTCGCCCGCGATGACGGCCGCCGGATCGCCCGGCGTCAGCCTGAGCATGAGGAAGACCAGGACTGCGACGATCAGGAGGACCGGGATCGTGGCGAGAAGCCGGCGCAGGATGTAGGCGGCCATGGATCTAACCTGTCAGGCCCGGGCGTACCTGAGCGGCCGCCCGGGACAATTCCGGCGTCACTTCTTCTCCATGTTCCAGAACACGGGGGCCGGCGCCGTCAGCACGCCCGAAACCTTCGACGTCGTGGCGATCGGCACGTAGTACTGCCCGAGATGCACGTGCGTCACCTCCTCGCGCTGGCGCATCTGGACTGCCTCGACGATCGCCTTCTGCTTGGCGGGGTCCGGCTCGCGGGCGAAATCGTCGCGCAGCTTCTCCATCTGCGCGTCGCAGGGCCAGCCGAAGGCCGCCTTGTCGCAGCTCGCGTTGACGAAGCCCGACATCACCGGGTTGAGGACGTCGGCCGACACCCAGGAGGTGAGCATCAGGTTCCAGCCGCCCGCGTTGGCCGGGTCGCGCCGGACGCGCCGGGAGACGACGGTCTGCCAATCGGAGGATTGCATGTCGACCTTGAAGCCGCCCTTCTCGAGAAGCTGCTTCGCGACAGGCGCCAGGTTGGTCAGCGCCGCGAGGTCGGTCGATTGCAGGAGGACGATCGGCGTCCCGTCGTAGCCTGCCTCCTTCAGGAGTTCCTTCGACTTGGCGAAGTTCGATTCGAGCAAGCCTTCCATGCCCTTCTCGGAGGCGAGCGGCGTGCCGCACACGAAGAGCGCCTTGCAGACCTTGTAGTAATCGGGGTTCCCGATCGTCGCTTCCAGGAAGTCCTTCTGGTTCAGCGCGTACATCAGCGCCTGCCGGGCCTTCGGGTTGTCGAACGGCTTGATGATGTGGTTCGGGCGAAGCGTGTATTGCAGGCCGAGCGGGTTGTAATCGACGAGCTTGATCGACTTGTCCTCCTTGAGGAGCGGGATCAGGTCGGTCGCGGGCTGCTCCAGGTAGTCGATCTCTCCGGCGAGCAGCGAGTTGACGGCCTGCTGCTGGTCGGACACCGCCAGCCACTCGACGCGGTCGAGCTTGGCAACCTTGCCGCCTGCCAGCCCGGATGCCGGCTCGGCTCGCGGCTTGTACTTGTCGAACTTGACGTAGACGATCTTGTCGCCGGGCTTCCACTCGTCGGTCTTCAAGACGAATGGGCCCGAGCCGGTGAAGTCCGAGATCTGGGTGTTCGGGTCCGTGTCCGCGACGCGCTTCGGCATCATGAAGGGCACGTTCGAGGAGGGTTTCGCGAGCCCGAAGAGCAGGAGACCGGTCGTGGACTTCAGCTTGACCGTGAAGGTCTTGGCGTCGTCCGCGGTCATCGTGTCGACGAAGGTCAGGAGCTTCTGGCCGAGCGCATCCTTCGCGCCCCAGCGCTTGATGGAGGCGACGCAATCCTCCGCCGTCACCGGCTTGCCGTCATGCCAGAGCAGGCCGTCGCGCAGCGTGAAGACGTAGGTCAGCTTGTCGGGCGATTCCGTGTAGCGCTCGACCATCTGCGGCTTGATCTCGCCCTTCTCGTCCAGCGCGAAGAGCGTGTCGTAGATCATGTAGCCGTGGTTGCGCACGATGTAGGCGGTGGTCCAGATCGGGTCCACGATCTTGACGTCCGAGTGCATGACGGCCTTCAGCGTCACGGCATTCGCGGGCCCGGCCAGAGTTCCCGCCAACAGGACGGCCGCGGCCGACATCATCTTCAAGCGAAACGTCATCTCGTGAACCCCGATCCCATACCCGTCCGACCGCGCCGCCCCATGCACGCTTCGTGCCGAGCAGCGCGCCTCAGCTCTCCCGCGAGGCATCCTGCGCGAAGCGCGCCGCCAAAGCCAGCAACGCGTGATCTCCACGCGGCCGCCCGATGAGTTGCAACCCCATCGGGCGGCCGGCCGCATAGAACCCTGCCGGAACGTTGGCGACCGGGCAACCGGCCATCGTGCCCGGCACGACGACCTCCATCCAGCGGTGATAGCTGTCCATCTCCCGGCCCGCGATCTCGCGCGGCCAAGCCCACTCGACCGGAAACGGAAAGACCTGCGCGGTCGGAAGCGCCAGCGCGTCGTAGCGCTCGAACAGCGGCAGTAGCGCCGCGTACCACGCGCCGCGAACCCCCATCGCGCGCGCGAGGGCGGTCGCGTCGAGCGCCATGCCGCCCGCGATCTCCCACTGCATCTCGGGCTTCATCA
>CAHJXE010000131.1 GCA_903644085.1 Hyphomicrobiales bacterium | reverse complement strand
ATCACGCCGGGCGATTTCCTCCGGCTCGTGGCCGCGCGGCTCGGCGGCCAGCCCTCCGGCCTGCCGCCCGCCGTGGAGGCGGTCGTGTGGCAGATCCGGGGACCGCGCGTGCTCGCGGCTTTGCTCGTCGGCAGCGCGCTCGCGAGCGCGGGCGCGGCTTTCCAAGGGCTGTTCCGCAACCCGCTCGTCTCGCCCGACATCCTCGGTGCCTCGTCCGGGGCGGCACTCGGCGCGGTGGTGGGGATCTACTTCTCGCTCGGCATCCTCGGGATCGAGCTTCTCAGCTTCGCGGGCGGTCTCGCGGCGGTGGCGGCCG
Source organism: Hyphomicrobiales bacterium (assembly GCA_903644085.1). Taxonomy (GTDB): domain Bacteria; phylum Pseudomonadota; class Alphaproteobacteria; order Rhizobiales; family Beijerinckiaceae; genus Enterovirga. Next base: position 8,312 of record CAHJXE010000131.1, on the reverse strand, counting down.
TCTACCTGATCGGGTCCGCCTTGCGGGCTGGCGACGCGGTGCTCATCCTCGTCCTGACCGGCATCGTGGTCGGCTCGCTGCTCGGCGCCGGGATCGGCATGATCAAGTACCTGGCGGATCCCTACAACCAGCTCCCGGCCATCACCTTCTGGCTGCTGGGCAGCCTCGCGGGGATCGCTCCCGCCGACCTCGTGCCGCTGCTGCTGCCGGTCCTCGCCGGGACCGCGACGCTCCTCCTGCTGCGCCACCGCATGAACGTCATGTCGCTGCCGGACGACGAGGCGCAGGCGCTCGGCGTCGCGACCGGGCGGCTGCGGGTCGCGATCGTCACGGCCGCGACGCTGGTCACGGCGGCGAGCGTCGCGGCGGCCGGGATCATCGGCTGGGTCGGGCTCGTGGTGCCGCATATCGCGCGCTTCCTCGTCGGCCCGAGCTTCCCGCGGCTCCTGCCCGCGGCGGCGCTGCTCGGCGGCGGCTATCTCCTGGTCATCGACACGCTCGCCCGCTCGGCGGCCTCCGTCGAGGTGCCGCTCGGCATCCTGACGGCGGTCATCGGCACGCCGGTCTTCATCGCGATCCTGGCGAAGACGCGCGGGGGCTGGTCGTGATCCTGGAGGCGCGGGGCCTCGCGATCGGCCATCGCGGACGCCGGGTCGGGGAGGACATCGATCTCGGGCTCGCGGCCGGCCGCACGCTGGCGCTCCTCGGCCCGAACGGCGGCGGCAAGACCACCCTGCTGCGCACGCTCCTCGGCCTGCTTGCGCCCATCGCCGGGGAGGTCCGGCTCGACGGGCGGCCGCTCGCCGCGATCCCGGTCGGCGAGCGCGCTCGGCTCATGGCCTACGTGCCGCAGAGCCATGCCGGCACTTTCGCGTTCACGGTCGAAGACGTGGTGCTGATGGGGCGCACCGCGCACGCGACCGCCTTCGCGCCGCCCTCCGACCGTGACCGGGCGGTCGCCCGCGACGCGTTGGACCGGCTCGGCCTCTCGGCGTTGGCGCAACGTCCCTACACGATGATCTCGGGCGGGGAGCGCCAACTCGCACTCGTCGCCCGCGCGCTCGCCCAGGAACCCCGGGTCGTGGTGCTGGACGAGCCGACCGCGAGCCTCGATTTCGGCAACCAGGGCCGGGTGCTGGGCCGGATGCGCGAGCTCGCGTCCGCCGGCCTCGCTGTCCTGTTCACCACCCACGACCCGAACCAGGCGCTCCGCTACGCCGACGACGTCGCGATGCTGCGGGACGGTCGAGTGCTCCATCACGGCGCGTCCGGCGAGGCGCTGGCGCGCGCGACACTGGAGGAGCTCTACGGAAGCGCGGTGCTGGAGATCGGCACCCTCGAGTCCCGCGCCTTCCTGCCGGGCTAGGCCGTGACCTCGTCAGGCAGTCGCGTCCGCGGGCTCGTGTCGACCGCGAGCGGTGTCTCGGGCCAAGGCCTCGAAGGCGGGGACGGCCGGGCAAGCCCGAGCCAGAAACTTTTCGACGGCTGCTCGGGTGACGGCCGCGATCCGGTCATGTCGAATGAGGTCGTCGGTTTACTTTGCCGGATGGCTCGCTAGAACGTCCGCGTCTCCAGCGTGCGACGGCGCTTTGGGCGGCAGAGAGCGGCACAAGCCGCCCGTCGGGGAGGAGCAGGATGGACTTGCCCGTCGATCCACGCCCGGATGTTATCAAGGGTGGTTTCAATCTGTCTGGCCGTGTCGCCGTCGTGACCGGCGGTAATGGCGGCATCGGGCTCGGCATGGCCGAAGCGCTCGCACGTGCCGGCTGCGCGCTCTCGATCTGGGGACGAGATCCTGACAAGAGCGACGCTGCCGCCGACCGCCTGCGGGCACATGGCGCACAGGTCGAGACCGCCATCTGCGACGTGGCCGACCGCGATGCCGTGGAGGCGGCGTTCGAGGCGACGATCTCAAAATTCGGACGGGTGGACGGGATGTTCGCCAATGCCGGGATATCGAGTCGTGGCCGGGTCTCGTTCACGGAGCGCGACCCGGCCGAGTGGCGACGCATGTTCGCCACCAACGTGGACGGCGTCGTGTCCACGTTGCAGGTCGCGGCCCGCCACATGGTCGAACGTGCGAAGACCGGCGATCCATTCGGCCGGCTGGTCGCGACGTCGAGCGTCGCCTCCGTCGCGGGCGCGGCCTTCAACGAGCATTACGGCGCCACCAAGGGCGCACTGAACGCGATGATCCGTGCGGTCGCGGTCGAACTCGCGCGCCACGGGATCACCGCGAACGCGGTTCTGCCGGGCTGGATCGAGAGCGACATGACGGCGGACCTGATGGCGAACGACAAGTTCGTCGGCAACGTCCTCCCGCGCATCCCGGCACGGCGCTTCGGGCGACCGGCCGATTTCGGCGGGATCGCGACCTACCTGATGAGCGATCTCTCCGCCTACCACACGGGCCAAGTCTTCGTGATCGACGGGGGCTACACGATCTACTGAGGAGCACGCGTAGGTCGGCACACGTGCCGGACGCGGTCTCGTCGAGCACGCGGCGACGATCAGGCGGGAGAACGCGATGAGGCCCAGGGCAAATCTGGCGCGGTCGGTCGGGATCGTGCTCGCGGCGAGCACGCTCGCTCGCGCTCAGGTCGGCGACGGCGTCGTGAAGATCGGCGTCATGAACGGGTGAAATCGCCGGAGGCGTCGAGGGGGCCTTGGGACTACGACAAGATCCTCGCGGAGTTGCCCGCGGCCGAGATCATCCATCCCCTGGCTGACGGGCATTGTCCCTACGTGGTGAAGAACTGAGCGGGCGCCTTCGGGAAGCGGGCTTCCGGCGCCCCGCCGGCACGGGAGCCGGCGTCGCCTGCCAGCGCCAACGCGGCCAGGGTCTCGGGCGAGGCCGGGCAGGTGAGCGCGCCCAGCATCCGGGTCGACGAGGTTCCGGTCCGAGGCCGGCTGACCCTTGAGCGAGCGCCACACGGTCGGCTGCTCGCGCGCGGCCTCCCGCGACGACGACTCGGCGAAGAGGTTCAGCATGAGACGCATGAGGGGCGCTGCTGGCCGACGGCCGGCGGGAGCTCGGCCTTCATCCCATCGGCCTCGGCGGCTGCGACGTCGGCGCAAGCTATCTGCTGCGGCGGCTCGTGGGCGCGTCGGCGCGGCCGACATCCTGTTCGCCGGCCGCGACCTCGACGCGGACCGGGCTTTCCGGCTCGGCCTCGTGTCGGAGGTGGTGCCCGAGAGCGAACTCGCCGAGGCGGCCAAGCCCTATCTCGACGCGATGTCGCCACTCCCCTGGCGCTCGCGTTGACGAAGGACTGCTTCAACGTGAGCCTCGACGCGCCGAGCTTCGAGGCCGTGCTGGCATGCGGGAACCGCAACTAGGTCCTGCTCGGCCAGACGACCGACTTCCAGGAGAGGCTCGACGCGTTCGCCGCCAAGCGGCGCCCCAACTTCAAGGGATCCTAAGCACCGGTTCCTTGGGCTGCTGACTCGGCCCTGACGACACCGTGCCAGGCATCCGCGACCTCGCCGAGCGTCCTGCCGGTCAGCGGTGCGGTGATGGCCGAGGGCGTGTGCGAGAAGCGCGGCGCGGGCGCGGGCTGCACCGTGCCATCGACCGTCGCGAAAGTGCCTCGCGCCACGAGGTGCGGGTGGTCCGGCGCTTCGGCGAGCGTCATGACGCCCGCGAAACAGGCGTCGGTCCCTTCCAGGAGGCGGCACCATTCGTCGCGCGGCCGCGTCAGGAACAGGGCTTCGAGCTTCGCGTGGAGAGCGGGCCGCATCTCCGCCACGTCCCGCGCGTCGAGATCCGGGTCGCCGGCGAGCCCCGCGAGGTCCCGGAACCGAGCGTAGAATTGCGGCTCGAGCGAGCCCAACGCCACGTGAGCGCCGTCGGCGCAGCGGAACGTCCGGTAGTACGGCATGCCGCCGTCGAGCAGGTTGGACTCCCGTTCGTCGCTCCAGCGCCCTCTGGCGGCGAGCGCGTAGAACATCGCCATGAGCGATGCGGCCCCGTCGCAGATGGCGCAGTCGACCACCTGGCCCTGGCCCGTCCGACCGGCCGACAGCAGCGCCGCCAGCAGGCCCGCAACGAGATAGAGCGATCCGCCCCCGTAATCGCCGACGAGGTTCAGGGGCGGCACCGGGTGCGCCGCGGGGCCGATCGCGCCCAGCGCGCCCGTGATCGCGATGTAGTTGATATCGTGCCCGGCCGCGTGGGCGAGCGGGCCGGTCTGCCCCCAGCCGGTCATGCGGCCGTAGACGAGGCGCGGGTTGCGCGCGAGCACGATGTCGGGTCCGAGCCCCAGGCGCTCCATCACGCCCGGCCGGAAGCCCTCGATCAGCGCGTCCGCGCCCTCGAGAAGATCGAGCGTGCGCGCGACGTCGGCCGGGTCCTTCAGGTTCGCGTGCACCATCGTGCGGCCGCGCGACGAGACGGCCGGCGCGTACGGGTCGCCGCCGCCGGGCCGGTCGAGCCGGACCACCTCCGCGCCCATGTCGGCGAGCAGCATCGCGGCGAAAGGTCCCGGGCCGATCCCCGCGAACTCGACGATGCGCAGGCCCGCGAGCGGGCCCGTGCGGGTCGCCGAGGGCGAGGATGGGATCTCGGCCATGTGGGTCTCTCCGGTGGTTCGAACCTGGCGCGAGCCCGGCGCTCCTAACTGGCACCACCTTCGGCTGGCCGTCCACCGACGAAGCGCCGGACCGCGGCCTCGAAGGACGGGCTCGCCATGCAGTCCGTGAGGCTCGTCATCTCGGCCTCGAGCTGGTCGTGGAGGTCCGTCGAGGAGGAACGCCGGATCAGCGCCTTGGTGGCCGCCGCGGCGGCGGGCTCGGTCCGTGCGAGGCGCCGGGCCAGCCGCGAGGTCTCGTCCGCCAGCGCCGACGCGGGCACGACCTTGCAGACGAGGCCCCATTCGAGCGCCTGGGCGGCGCTCACCTGGTCCTCGGCGAGAAAGATCTGCAACGCGCGCCGCGCCCCGACGGCCCTCACGAGCCCGACCGTCCCGCCGCCGTCGGGTGACACGCCGAGCATCGCGTATCCCGGCGTGAACCGGGCGTCGTCGGCCGCGATGCAAAGGTCGCCCAGAAAGGCGAGCGAAAGGCCGGCGCCCGCGGCCGCACCGTGCACGCTCGTGAGGACGAGCTTCGGCGTACCGGCGAGCAGCGCCACGAACTCGTGGTAGGCGGTCAGCAACTCCGTCACGATCGGCGTCATGTTGCCGAGGTGCTGCACGAAGACGTCGATGTCGCCGCCGGCGCAGAAGGCGGGGCCGGCACCCTCGATCACGATGACCCGGATCTCGGGATGGGTCGCGAGCTCGCGCGCGACGTCGCGCAAGCGATAGGCCATCGCGACATCGATCGCGTTCAGTCGCCCTGGCCGGTTCAGCGTGACGGTCGCGACGTGCTCCTCGAATGCCAGGAGGGCTGCGGATGGTGAGGCGGACGTCGCGCGCTCTGGGATCATCTTTGTCCTTCCCTGACCTGGATGCGGCGCGACCGATGACCCACAGGATAAGGCCGCCGCCGCAGACGATCACCTGCCCGCTCACGTAGCTAAATTCCGAGCTTCACATCAGGTAGAGCGCATCCGCCGCCTCATGTCGTCACGCGGCCGGCGGCCTCGCGCGGAGGGCTGACCAACGCGCCACGATCCGGTCAGGCCGCCTCGTAGCCGAGGATGCCCTTGATCTCCAGGAAGTCCTCCAGCCCGTACTCGGCGTATTCGCGTCCGTTCCCCGACTGTTTGTAGCCGCCGAACGGGATGCCCGCGTCCCAGGCCGGGTAGTTGATATGGACGTTCCCGGTGCGCATCAGGCTCGCGACCTCCCGGACCTTCCCGATGTCCTTGCCTTGTATGTAGGAGGCGAGGCCGTACACGGTGTTGTTCGCCTCCTCGATCACCTCGTCCACGCTGTCGTAGGGCATGATCGACAGGACGGGCCCGAAGATCTCCTCGCGGGCGATCCGCATCTGCGGCGTCACGTCGGCGAAGACGGTCGGCCGGACGTAATAGCCGCGGTTAAGGTCGGCCGGACGGCCCGGCCCGCCCGTGACGAGCGTGGCTCCCTCGTCGATGCCGCTCTGGATCAGGTCCTGGATCTTGTCGAACTGCACCTGGCTGACGACCGGCCCGAGCTTCGTGCCGGGCGCGTCCGCGGCTCCGACCGTGAAGGTCTCGGCCGACGTCTTCGCGATCTCGACCGCCTCTCCCTGCCGCTCGCGGGGGACGAACATCCGGGTCGGCGCGTTGCAGGACTGGCCCGAATTGCCGAAGCAACCCTCGACGCCCTTGGTCACCGCGTCGCGCAGGTCGACGTCCGGCATCAGGATGTTCGCGGACTTGCCGCCGAGTTCCTGGTGCACGCGCTTCACGGTGTCGGCCGCGGCCTTCGCCACCAGGATGCCGGCCCGGGTCGAGCCCGTGAACGACATCATGTCGATATCGGGATGACTGGCGAGCGCCTGGCCGACGCCCGGCCCATCCCCGTTCACGAGGTTGAACACGCCGGCCGGCACGCCGGCCTCGTCCAGGATCTCCGCGAAGATGATCCCGTCGAGCGGCGCGATCTCGGAGGGCTTCAGCACCATGGTGCAGCCGGCCGCGAGGGCGGGGCCGACCTTGCAGGTGATCTGGTTCAGCGGCCAGTTCCAGGGCGTAATCAGGCCGACCACCCCGACCGGCTCCTTGACGACGAGCGAGGAGCCCTTGCGGTGCTCGAACGGGAAGGTCTCCAACACCTCCGCGATCTTCTGCAGGTGTGCGAGGCCGATCCCGACCTGCGCGGCCCGCGCGAAGGGCCGCGGCGCGCCCATCTCGCGCGAGACCGCGAGCGCGAGGTCGTCGCTCCGCTTCTTGTAGACCGCGATGATGCGGCGCAGCAGGTCCGCCCGCTCGGCCGGGCTCGTGCGCGAGTAGCTCCGGAAAGCGCGTTTCGCGGCCGCGACCGCGGTGTCGACGTCGGCCTTCTGGCCGAGCGAGATCTGCGCGAACGCTTCTTCGTTGGACGGATCGATGACGTCGAACGCGTGAGGCGACACCGGATCCACCCATGCGCCGTCGATGTAGAACTGAAGCTCGTGTGCCATGAGTCGTTCTCTCCCTTATGCTCGATTATGCGCGCTTCTCGGGCCGGATCTCAAGCTGATCGACGCCTTCGACGGCCGGCGATGGCAGTGGAGTTTACGCACCGCGCGGCTTCTGCTTCGGCCGCAGCGTACCGCCCTGCCGCTCCATCATCCAGCCGGGATATTCCTTCGGGAGCACGGAGGCGGCGTCGAGCTTGGCCAAGTCGTCCGCGGTGAGCTCAACCTCGACGGCTCCGATGTTCTCGGCCAGTTGCTCCGGGCGCTTCGCCCCGATGATGACCGACGTGACCACGGGCTGGTGCAGGAGCCAGGCGAGCGCCGCCTGAGCGACCGTGCAGCCGCGTGCGGACGATACCTCGCGCAAAGCCGCCAGGACCGGGCGGGCGCGGGCGCGGTCGACCGGCGGGAAGTCGAAGGCGGCGCGCCGGCCGGTGCCTTGCGTCGAGTCGCCCTCCTCCGCGAGGTCGTACTTGCCGGACAGAAGGCCGCCCGCCAGCGGGCTCCACACCATCAGCCCGACGCCCTCGGAGGCGAGCATCGGGACGATCTCGCGCTCGAGGTCGCGGCCCGCGATCGTGTAGTAGCTCTGGATGGAGCGCGGCGGCGCGAGATTGCGGCGCTCCGCGATGCCGAGCGCCTTCGCGACCTGCCAGGCGGCCCAGTTCGAGACGCCGACATAGCGCACGTGGCCGTGGCGCACGAGGATGTCCAGCGCTTCCAGCATCTCCTCGACCGGGGTCGCGGCATCGAAGCCGTGCAGCTGGTAGAGGTCGATATGGTCGAGGTCGAGACGCTTGAGGCTGTCCTTGCAGGCCGCCAGGATATGTGCCCGTGACGCGCCGACCCTGTTGGGACCCGGCCGCGACCCGACCCGGCCGAAGCCTTTCGTCGCGACCACGATCTCGTCGCGCGGGATCGTGAGATTCTTGATGGCGCGGCCGGTGATCTCCTCCGAGTGGCCCTCCGAGTAGACGTCGGCCGTGTCGAGGAAGTTGATGCCGCCCTCGACCGCGGCGGCGATCAGCGCGTCGGCCTCCGGCTGGCCGAGATCGCCGATCTTGCTCCACATCTCGCCCGCGCCCCCGAAGGTCATGGTGCCGAGGCAGAGTTCGGACACGTAGAGGCCGGTCCGGCCGAGCATGTTGTGGCGCATGGGAGGTTCCGCGTCGGGCCGCGTGCCCGGGTCCCTCACTTGGGGGGCGATCGCCCCGAATGCGACCGGGTCAGGCGGCCTCCGCAAGCGACCGGTCGGCGGGCGGTTG
>CAHJXE010000130.1 GCA_903644085.1 Hyphomicrobiales bacterium | reverse complement strand
CAGGTGAAGGGCATCCTGGTCAACATCTTCGGCGGCATCATGAAATGCGACGTGATCGCGAATGGCGTGATCGCGGCCGTGAAGGCGGTCGGCCTCCAGGTGCCGCTCGTCGTGCGGCTCGAAGGCACCAACGTCGAGCAGGGCAAGCAGATCATCCGGGAATCCGGGCTCAACGTGATCCCGGCGGACGACCTCGACGACGCGGCGCAGAAGATCGTCGCCGCCGTGAAGCAAGCGGCCTGAAGGCGAGACCCATGTCCATCCTGATCGACAAGACGACACGCGTTCTCTGCCAGGGCTTCACTGGCAAGAACGGCACCTTCCATTCCGAGCAGGCGCTCGCCTACGGGACCAAGATGGTCGGCGGGACCTCGCCCGGGAAGGGCGGCTCCATGCACCTGAACCTGCCCGTCTTCGACACGGTCCGCGAGGCGCGCGAGAAGACCGGGGCCGACGCCTCGGTCGTCTACGTGCCGCCGCCGGGCGCCGCCGACGCGATCTGCGAGGCGATCGACGCCGAGATCCCGCTCATCGTTTGCATCACGGAAGGTATCCCGGTGCTCGACATGGTGCGGGTCAAGCGCTCGCTCGCGGGCTCGAAGTCGCGGCTCATCGGCCCGAACTGCCCCGGCATCGTGACGGCGGGCCAATCGAAGATCGGCATCATGCCGGCGAACATCTTCAAGCCCGGCAACGTCGGGATCGTGTCGCGCTCCGGCACGCTGACCTACGAGGCCGTGTTCCAGACCTCGAACGAGGGTCTCGGCCAGACGACCGCGGTCGGCATCGGCGGCGACCCGGTCAAGGGCACCGAGTTCATCGACATGCTGGAAATGTTCCTCGCCGACGAGAAGACGACCTCGATCGTAATGATCGGCGAGATCGGCGGATCGGCCGAGGAGGACGCCGCGCAGTTTATCGCGGACGAGGCGAAGCGTGGCCGCAAGAAGCCGATGGTCGGCTTCATCGCGGGCCGCACCGCCCCGCCCGGCCGCCGCATGGGGCACGCGGGCGCGATCATCTCGGGCGGCAAGGGCGGCGCCGAGGACAAGATCGCCGCCATGGAGGCGGCTGGCATAAGGGTTTCGCCGTCACCCGCGCGACTCGGCACGACGCTCGTCGAGTTGCTGAAGGGCTGATCGGCCGGAGAAGGTCACCACGATGGGTCTCGTCCGCACCCAGCTGATGCTCTCCAATCCGAGGGAGGACGATCTCGCGGCGATCGAGGTCGACGCCCTCGTCGACACGGGTGCGGTTCATTTGTGCCTGCCGGAACACGTCGCGCTCCAGCTCGGCCTTGCAGAGCTGGAGAAGCGGGAGGTGACGCTTGCGGACGGCTCGAAGAGCTTGGTCTCGTATGTCGGCCCGGTGAAGACATCGTTCCGCAACCGGTCCTGCTACACGGGCGCGATGGTCTTGGGTGACGAGGTCTTGCTCGGCGCGATCCCGATGGAGGACATGGATCTCGTCGTGCGTCCCGGGTTCCGGGACGTCGTCCCGAACCCGCTGAATCCGAATATTCCCGCATCGCTCGCCAAGGGACTCGCTGTCCGATGATCTACGCCGTCGCTATCCTCTTGCCTTGGCTGGCGCTGATCCTGCGCGGAAAAGTCTTCCAGGGCATCCTGTGCGTCATCCTGCAGATCACGGTGATCGGCTGGATACCGGCGACGATTTGGGCGATCGTCGTCATCAACAACGATAATCAGGATCGGCGCCACCGTGAGATGTTGGCGGCGGTCAAATCCGGGTCGATCCGCCCCTGACGAGAACGCTCTCGGACGTTGCCGCGTGTTTGAGGTTCAACCCTCGAAAAATGACATGATTCAGGGTTCTTGAGGCACTATATGAGGATAAGCCGTCCGGGCCGATCGAGCCCACGGTGAACCGCTTAGGGGCGCGCCGTGGTGCCCCTGTCTCGTGATCCAGCATCCGAGGGGCGGTCGAGGAGATCAGGATGTCACGCCAGGACGCGAACGAGAAGCTACTCCAGACCGCCTTCCTGTACGGGGGCAACGCCACCTACATCGACGACCTCTATGCTAGGTACGAGACGGACCCGGCCTCGGTCGATCCCGAATGGCGGGATTTCTTCGCCGGCCTGAACGAGGATCCGGACCTCGCGACGCAGAACGCACGCGGCGCATCCTGGACGAAGCCGAACTGGCCTGTGCCGCTCAACGGTGAGCTGGTATCGGCGCTCGACGGCAATTGGGCGCAGGTCGAGAAAGCGGTCGGTGAGAAGATCCAGACGAAGGCGGCTGCGAAGGGCGCCGGGATCTCGGACGCGGAAGTCCATCAGGCGACCCGCGATTCAGTGCGCGCCATCATGATGATCCGCGCCTATCGCATGCGCGGCCACCTGCACGCCGATCTCGACCCCCTGCACCTCTCCGAACGCGGCGACAGCGAGGAGCTTCACCCGTCTCACTACGGCTTCACGGATGCCGACTGGGACCGCAAGATCTTCCTCGACAACGTGCTCGGGCTCGAATTCGGCACGGTGCGCGAGATCATCGCAATCCTGGAGCGGACCTACTGCCAGACGCTCGGCGTCGAGTTCATGCACATCTCCGACCCGACCGAGAAGGCCTGGATTCAGGACCGCATCGAAGGACCTCAGAAAGAGATCACCTTCACGCCCGAAGGCAAGAAGGCGATCCTCAATAAGCTGGTGGAATCAGAGGGTTTCGAGAAGTTCCTCGATCTGAAATATACCGGAACCAAGCGTTTCGGGCTCGATGGCAGCGAGTCGATGATCCCTGCGCTCGAGCAGATTATCAAGCGCGGCGGCGCGCTCGGCGTGCGCGAGATCGTGGTCGGCATGGCGCATCGCGGCCGGCTCAACGTCTTGTCGAACGTGCTCGCGAAACCGCACCGCGCGATCTTCCACGAGTTCAAGGGCGGCTCGGCAGCTCCCGACGATGTCGAGGGATCGGGCGACGTCAAGTACCATCTCGGCGCGTCCTCGGACCGCAACTTCGACGGCAACACCGTCCACCTCTCGCTGACCGCGAACCCCTCTCATCTCGAGATCGTCGATCCGGTCGTGCTGGGCAAGGTCCGAGCGAAGCAGGACCAGTTCAAGGATCCGCCGGAGCAGCGCACCTCTGTGATGCCGCTCCTGATTCACGGCGACGCGGCCTTCGCCGGCCAGGGCGTCGTGGCCGAATGCCTCGGCTTGTCGGGGCTGAAGGGTCACCGCACCGGCGGGTCGGTCCACTTCATCATCAACAACCAGATCGGCTTCACCACGAACCCGCGCTACTCGCGGTCGTCGCCCTATCCGTCGGACGTCGCGAAGATCGTCGAGGCGCCGATCTTCCACGTGAACGGCGACGACCCGGAGGCGGTCGTGTTCGCCGCCAAGGTCGCGACCGAGTATCGGCAGACGTTCCAGAAGCCTGTCGTAGTCGACATGTTCTGCTACCGCCGCTTCGGCCACAACGAGGGAGACGAGCCGGCCTTCACGCAGCCGAAGATGTACCGGAACATCCGGTCGCATCCCTCCATCCTCGAACTCTACGCGAAGCGGCTCGTCGAGGGCGGCGTCGTGAGCGAGGCCGAGGTCGACGAGATGAAGGGCGCGTTCCGCGCCAAGCTTGAGGCCGAGTTCGAGACAGCCCAGGGCTACAAGCCGAACAAGGCCGATTGGCTGGACGGGCGTTGGGCCGGCATGAAGGCTGCGCGCGAGCACGACGAGGACGGGCGGCGCGGGCAGACCGGCGTCGACCTCGCGACGCTGAAGGAGATCGGCGCCAAGCTCTGCGAGGTGCCGGAGAACTTCCATACGCACCGCACGATCGGCCGTTTCCTCGACAATCGCCGGAAGATGATAGAGACCGGCGAGGGGCTCGACTGGGCGACCGCCGAGGCTTTGGCGTTCGGGTCGCTCCTCGTCGAGGGTCATCCGGTCCGCCTCTCGGGTCAGGACGTGGAGCGCGGCACCTTCTCGCAGCGCCACTCAGTCCTGATCGACCAAGAAAATGAGGACCGGTTCAAGCCGCTGAACCACCTGCACGAGGGTCAGGCGAAGTACGAGGTCGTCAACTCTATGCTGTCGGAGGAGGCGGTGCTCGGCTTCGAGTACGGCTACACCCTGTCGGAGCCGAACACGCTCGTGCTCTGGGAGGCGCAGTTCGGCGATTTCGCGAACGGCGCGCAGGTCGTGTTCGACCAGTTCATCTCGTCCGGCGAGCGCAAGTGGCTGCGCATGTCGGGCCTGACGTGCCTCCTGCCGCACGGCTACGAGGGGCAGGGCCCGGAGCACTCCTCCGCCCGGCTCGAGCGCTACCTGCAGATGTGCGCGGAGGACAACATGCAGGTCGTCTACCCGTCGACGCCCGCGAACTATTTCCATGTGCTGCGCCGCCAGCTCAAGCGGGAGTTCCGCAAGCCGCTCATCCTGATGACGCCGAAATCGCTGCTGCGTCACAAGAGCTGCGTCTCGTCGCTGGCCGAACTCGCAGACGGTTCGACCTTCCACCGCGTGCTACGGGACGACGGCAAGAGCCTCGTAGCGGACGAGAAGGTGCGCCGGGTGATCCTGTGCGCCGGGAAGGTCTATTACGATCTGTTCGACGAACTCGAGGCACGCGGCGTCAACGACGTGTACCTGATGCGGGTGGAGCAACTGTATCCGGTGCCCTTGAAGGCGCTCGTCCAGGAACTCTCACGGTTTCCGAACGCGGACCTGGTGTGGTGCCAGGAGGAGCCGAAGAACATGGGCTCCTGGAGCTTCATCGAGCCCTATCTCGAGTGGGTCGCAGGTCAGGCCGGGATGGCGGCGCCACGGGCACGCTATGCCGGGCGCGCGGCTTCGGCCGCGACAGCGACCGGGCTCATGTCGAAGCATCAGGCGCAGCTCAAGGCCTTCCTTGAAGACGCGATCGCGGGCTGAGGCGTCGCGGGCGGGGCGTGGGTCCTCGCTCGGCCGGTCAGATCAACGCAACGAAAGACAGTTATGGCGACCGATATCCTCGTGCCGACCCTCGGCGAGTCCGTCAGCGAAGCGACGATCGGCCGGTGGTTCAAGAAGCCCGGCGACGCCGTCAAGGCGGACGAGCCCCTGGTCGAACTCGAGACGGACAAGGTGACGCTGGAGGTCAACGCGCCCGCCTCCGGCACGCTGGGCGAGATCCTGGCGAAAGACGGCGAGACGGTCGGGGCCGGCGCCGTTCTCGGATCCATCACGGCCGGCGGTTCGGCCGCGGCATCCGCGCCCGCCGCTTCCCCGAAGGCCGAGGCGAAACCCACCCCGGCTCCGGTCCAGCCCGCGCCTGCACCTGCGGCGCCACCCCCGTCCAAGCTCGCGCCGACCAGCGCGAACGGACCCGCGGTCGGCCGGATCGCGGCGGAGAGCGGGCTCGATCCGGCGAAGGTCGCGGCCAGTGGCAAAGACGGCCGCGTGACCAAGGGCGACATGCTCGCGGCGTTGTCGGCCCCGGATGCTGCTCCCGCCGCCCCGGCACCCGCCCCGATGCAGGTCCGCGCGCCGTCCGCTCCCGACGACGCGTCGCGCGAGGAGCGCGTGCGGATGACGAAGCTGCGACAGACGATCGCGCGCCGCCTCAAGGACGCGCAGAACGTCGCCGCCATGCTGACGACGTTCAACGACGTCGATATGGGCGCAGTCATGAAGATGCGCTCGCAGTACAAGGACGTATTCGAGAAGAAGCACGGCACGAAGCTCGGCTTCATGGGCTTCTTCACGAAGGCTGTTGTGCAGGCGCTGAAGGAGATCCCGGCCGTCAATGCCGAGATCGATGGACAGGATCTCGTCTACAAGAACTATTACCACGTCGGAATCGCGGTCGGGACGGACAAGGGACTGGTCGTGCCGGTGGTGCGCGACGCCGACCGGATGTCGATAGCCGAGATCGAGAAGGCGATCGCCGCCTACGGCAAGAAGGCGCGCGACGGCCAGCTCAAGATCGAGGACATGCAGGGCGGCACGTTCACGATCACGAATGGCGGCATCTACGGCTCGCTGATGTCGACCCCGATCCTGAACAGCCCGCAATCGGGCATCCTGGGCATGCACCGCATCGAGGAACGGCCCGTCGTGCGCGGCGGGCAGGTCGTCGCCCGGCCTATGATGTATCTCGCAATGTCCTACGATCACAGAATCGTCGACGGCAAGGAGGCTGTGACGTTTCTGGTGCGGGTCAAGGAAGCGCTGGAGGATCCGGCACGGCTCGTCCTGGATCTTTAACGAAGAGGTCCCGCTGCAAGTCGCGGTGGCGGAGGACGGCCGCTCGTTCTGGCGGCACTTGGACAGTCGGGCGATGAGAATAATGTCGGCGCGGATGCGGCATCGGGCCTATGCCGAGACGGCACTCGTAGAGCAACGGGCTGAGCGATTCCGTCGGAGTGAAATCTAAGCGGCCGAGTAGCGGTGGAGGTGGCGCTCGCGCGAACGGCACCTTACGTACGGCGTGGTCGGGCTTGTCGCCCGGCCAATCAATTTGAGCGCTCGCTTCGCTGGATGCGTGAGGCGAACCTAGCCCGATATTCGGAATTCATCTACGATGTCCTACGACCTCATCGTCATCGGCACGGGCCCTGGCGGCTACGTCTGCGCCATCCGGGCGGCGCAACTCGGGCTCGCGACGGCGGTCGTCGAGAAACGCGAGACGTTCGGCGGCACCTGCCTCAATATCGGGTGCATGCCCTCGAAGGCGCTGCTTCACGCCTCCGAGATGTTCGCGGAGGCGCGCGACCACTTCGCCGAGATGGGGATCGGCGTTCCGGCCCCGACGCTCGACCTGCCGAAGATGATGGCCTTCAAGGACGAGGGCGTCGATGGCAACACCAAAGGCGTCGCGTTTCTCCTGAAGAAGAACAGGGTCGACACTTACCGGGGCACGGCCACGATCAAGGGCGTAGGTCAGGTCGAGATCGCGGGCGAGGACGGATCGAACCAGCTCATCGAGACGAAGAATATCGTGATCGCGACCGGGTCCGAGGTATCTCCCCTGCGCGGCGTCAAGATCGACGAGACTATCGTCGTGTCCTCGACCGGCGCGCTCTCTCTGTCGGCCGTGCCGAAGAAGCTCGTCGTCGTGGGTGGGGGCGTTATCGGGCTCGAACTCGGCTCCGTCTGGCGCCGGCTCGGCGCGGAGGTGACGGTCGTCGAGTATCTCGACCGCATCCTGCCCGGCATGGACGGCGAGGTCGCGAAGCAGTTCCAGCGCATTCTGCAGAAGCAGGGCTTCGCGTTCCGGCTCTCCACCAAGGTCACGGGCGTGGAGACGTCCGGCACGGGCGCGAAGGTCACGGTCGCGCCGGCCGAAGGGGAGGGCGCGTCGGAGGTGCTGAACGCGGACATCGTGCTCGTCGCGACGGGGCGTTACGCCTACACGGCGGGGCTCGGGCTCGCGGATCTCGGCGTGAAGACGGATGCGCGCGGCCGCGTCGAGATCGATTCGCATTTCTCGACCAACGTCACCGGGATCTACGCGATCGGCGACGTCGTGGCCGGGCCCATGCTCGCCCACAAGGCCGAGGATGAGGGGCTCGCGGTCGCCGAGATCATCGCCGGCAAGGCGGGGCACGTGAACTACGAGGTGATCCCGAGCGTCGTCTACACCTTCCCGGAGGTCGCCTCGGTGGGCAAGACCGAGGAGGAGTTGCAGGGCGCCGGAACGGGCTACAACGTCGGCAAGTTCCCCTTCACGGCGAACGGGCGTGCCAAGGTCAACAAGACCACGGACGGGTTCGTGAAGATCCTGGCGGACGCTGCGACCGACCGGGTGCTCGGCGTTCACATCGTGGGCGTCGACGCGGGCAACCTCATCGCGGAGGCGGCGCTCGCGATGGAATTCGGTGCGTCGTCGGAGGACATCGCCCGGACGTGTCACGCCCATCCCACCCTGACCGAGGCCATAAAGGAAGCGGCGCTCGCCGTCGATAAACGTGCGATTCACATGTAGGTGCGGGACTGTGACGAGGGTCATCGCAGCTGCGATCTTCTGCGCGGGCGTCGCTATTGCGGGCGCGGCATTCGCGCAGACCGCCGCCGAGGGGACGTATCCCGGTACCATCTCGTGCGATCCCGGGCCTGACGCCCACGGGGCAACGCGAGGACCGATCAGCGTCGAGATCCTCGGTGGACGCGCCCGTTACATCGTAGAGGGCAGGGTCGGCCAGGAAGCAGGCATCGGCAGCATGATGGGTCGGCAACTCGTCTTGGCCGGGCAGGGGCGCGGCTATGAGGCACGGTACGCCGGCGAAGTCGGCGGGCAGGGCGGCATGCTCACGGGCACGCGCAGCGGTTCGGGATCGCGGCGCAATTGTCAGATCCTGCTGGGCAACGGCAGGGGATGACCGCCATGCCGACGCATCGCGGAGCCCCTGGACATGATCCGGGCGAACCGATATCCGAGAGGTCAAGGCGGGCGTAGTTCAGTGGTAGAACGTCAGCTTCCCAAGCTGAATGTCGTCGGTTCGATCCCGATCGCCCGCTCCAATCGAGCAAGCTCGACGACGAGTTGAACGGCCTGCCACTTCACTCGCGTTACCCAAGGCCTTCTCCATCCCTGCTCAGGATGGATTGTTGGCGGTTGTGTGAGCAAGCCCGAGCTCAGCACATCGCGATGGCCGCCTCTTGAGTTCAAGCTCGTTCGCGAACCGGCCGGCTTGGGCGGCGTGTTAGC
>CAHJXE010000129.1 GCA_903644085.1 Hyphomicrobiales bacterium | reverse complement strand
GATCTGAGGCGGGCCTCCTCGATCCGGGCGACGCGCGCTGGGCCCTCGCCGTCCCCCGCGACCGGGGCGCGGATTGGGATTTCGACGACGTCCGAGACCATTACGTCGGCCTCCTGTTCGGCGTCGATCCGGCTCGGCTTCGTCGCGAGGAGCCCGCGCGCTACCTCGAATTCGGGCGCGCCGCGGTCGCGGAGGTCGTCGAGGCGACGTTCGGCGAGTGGCGCCGGGCGCGTTCGCCGAACGCGGGCGGTCTCGTCTGGGTGCTGCGCGATCTCGCGCTCGGCGCGGGCTGGGGCGTCGTCGACGCTGCGGGACGGCCGAAATCCGCCTGGTACGCGATGAAGCGCGCGTTCCGCACCGTGCAGGTCACGCTCTGCGACGAGGGTCTGAACGGCCTTGACGTCCACGTGCACAACGAGACCGCCGAGGCGATCGGCCTCGGCCTGCACATCGCCTTCACGGACGCGACCGGCCGAGCCGTCGCGGGGGCCGACCTCGATATCGAGATCGGGGCGCGCGGTTCACGTGTCTGGTCGTCGGCGGCCCTCCTCGACCGCTTCTTCGACGCGACCGACAGCTATCGCTTCGGCCCGCCCGCCCATGTCCTCTCGCACGCGTGGCTGACGGACGGGGGCGGCGCGGTGGTCGCGGAGAGCTTTCATCGCCCGCATGGACATCGGATCGAGCGCGGCGCGATCGGCCTGCGCGCCGAATTCGTCGCGGGACGCCCCCATCCCCAGATCGTCGTCTCGACGGAGCGTCACGCCATGTGCGTTCATATCGAGACGGAGGCCTGTACCCGGCCGTCGGACAACTGGTTTCATCTGGCGCCAGGATCGCGGCGGCTCATCGCGTTTCCCGGCGCGACGCGCCGACCGCGGGGCGCGGTTCGGGCCCTGAACGGCAGCGAGATCGTGGAGTTCGGTCACGATGACGATCAACGTGCCGCCTGACGCCGCGACGGAGATCTTCGTGTCGGCGCGGGCGGGTCCCGTCGCGATCGACGGCATCTTCGGCTGGTTCCATCCGGGGCCGGGCCGGCGGGGCGTCGTGCTGTGCGGGGCGCAGGGCTTCGAGCAGATGGCGGCGCACAGGCCCTGGAGGCGGCTCGCCGAGGCGATCGCCGCCTCGGGCTGTCCGACGCTGCGGTTCGATTACCCCGGAGAGGGTGATTCCCGTGATCCCGCCGATCTGCGGATCGCCGACTGGGTCGGGTCGATCCGCCGTGCCGTCCGCCATCTGCGAGAGGAGGCCGGAGCCGAGGAGATCGCTCTCGTCGGGCTGCGGTTCGGGGCGACGCTCGCGGCCCTCGCGGCGCAGGCGGAACCCGTCGATCGGCTCGTTCTCATGGCGCCCTTCGCGACCGGCCGCGCCTACCTGCGGGAGATGCGAATGCGTGCTCACGTGATCGACCGTCGCCCGAACGGGTCGACCGCGCCGCCGGAACCGGATCGCCTGGTCGTCGGCGGCTTCAGCTTAGAGCCAGAGCTGGCGCGCGAGATCGGGAGCATCGATCTCGCGGCAGCAACCCGGAGGCCGGCTGCGCACGTCGTCCTGCTCGCCCCGGAGGCGGGCGCCGTCGCGGCGCGCTACGCAGCGCTGGGCAGCACCGTCACGACCGCACCCTTCGCTGGCATCGCGAAGCTCGTCGGCGATCCGATCTTCGCCGAGACGCCCGACGACGATGTCACGCGGGTCGTGACGTTCGTTTCGGACGGCATCGAGGCGAGCGAAATCCTCGCCTGGCGGCCGCCGGTCGACGGCCATCGGCGTCCACACGCCGCCGGCATCTCGGGCCCGGGATGGACCGAGGAGCCGGCTCGGTTCGGGCCGGGGCTCTTCGGCATCATGTGCGGGCCGGACCGAACCGACACCGGCGCGGCGACGGTCATCTTCGTGTCGACCGGCATGACCGTGCACTCGGGCTGGGGGCGGCAGACGACATTGCTCGCGCGCGGCCTCGCCCGGAAGGGCATCGCGTCCCTGCGTTTCGACCTGACGGGCGTCGGCGACAGCGAGGAGCGCGCGGATCGCGCCTCGCCGCTCTACGCGAGAGATGCAGAGGACGACGTGCGCCTCGCGGTGAAGCACGTGGCGGAGCGCGGCCAGGGCCCGATCGTGCTCGCCGGCACGTGCAGCGGCGCCTACGCGGCCTTTAAGGCCGTCTGCCACGATCCGCGCGTCGATGGCGCATTGCTGGTCAACCTCTACTGCTTCGACTGGGACCCGGCGCAATCCATCGACGCGATCCTCCGGCAGACGCACGGAAGCGCCTCCGACTATGCGGCGCTGCTGCGGCATGGCTCGACATGGCGGCGCCTGTTGCGCGGTGAGATCAATACTCCGGCGATCGCGCTCGCGATCGTGCGGAGGATCGGCCCCAACCTGCGGCGAGGGATCCAACGCCTGGTCCGGGACGGTCTCGGCGGCCCGTCGGTCCGTCGCCGGATCGCCCGTGTTCAGGCGCGCGGCGCCACGATCCGTCTCCTCTACAGCGAGGGCGATCCCGGGCTCGCCGCCCTGCGCCGACATGTCGGCCGCTCGCCGGAGCGCGTCGCCCGGGTGCTGGGTGCGCCGGTCGAGACCGTTCGAGGCACCGACCACAACCTGAGCACGCCGGACGCGCAGGTCCGTCTCGCGGCACAGCTGCGGGCGCTCGTGCGCGCCGTCGCGTCGCGGCCCTGCCCGCATCGAGGTCGAGCCGCATCGCCGACGACGACGCCCTGACGGGAGGACCGCTCCCACCGAGGCGCCACATGGAGGGTCCGGAAGATCACGGCCAAGGCGTATGGCCGGGTCGAGGTCCTGAGCTCGACGCCGCCTGAAATGCCCGGCGAACCCGGGAGAGCCGAGGTCGGCATCTGTCCGGACCGGCAGCGCCGGTCCGGACAGGGCAGCCCCGCGCAGCCGGCACGGGGCCGCGAGGTATCACACGAACAGGAAATCGTGTGCCGTGAGCTGTGCGGCGTGCACGTTCGTCAGCGTGATCGTGTCGTGGGCGCCCAGGGTGATGACGGCGTTCTGGCCGACGTCATGGACGGAGAGATGAGCGAGATCGGCCGCGAGGGTATGGTCGATCTGGATCACGTCGTGTCCCGCGGCCTCGCCGGCATGGAAGCTCTTGATCGTGTCCTGGCCGAAGCCCGGCTTGAACACGAAGGTATCGCCGCCCGCGCTGTTGAAGAGGTCCGCGACGCCGAGATGCGATTCCAGCATCTGGCCGCTGGTGTACGCCGTGACGATGTGCGAACCGTTGGCGGCCGTCACATCCGTCCAGGCCTTCTGAGTGGCGGTGGCGTAGTGGTCCTGCTGGACCGTGACCGGCGTCGCGCTCGTGCCGGAATAGGTCGACGAGACGTTGTCGTGCGACTGATCGGCCTGCGTGACGACACGCCCGACCTCACGACCCGACACGTCGTAACTGTAGACCTCCGACGACCCGTCCTGATGGACGTGCTGGGCGAAGGCGATCTGGCCCGTGTCGCTCCCGTAATGGCGCACCATGTCGGTGAGCTTGCCGGCCTTGTCGTAGGTCGCGTGCTGGGTAGCGTAGGGCTGGCCGACGACCGCGAGGTTCACGGTCTCGCGGGACTGGTCGCTGTGGTAGATCGTGTAGTCGGTCTCGACTCCCGTGCTGGCGTTGTAGTTGTGCAGCTCGTGGGAGCCGTCCGCGTGTCGGATGTCCGCCGAGACGTGGATGCCGTTCGCGGCGTAGCGGTCGGTGCTCGCGAGGCTGCCATCGGGATTGTAGTGGATCGCGGTCAGCTCGCCGGCGGCGCTCCACGTCTTGAGTAGCATAGTCTTTCCGTCGGACGAGTTGACCTGATCGTAGACGAGCTTGTCGCCCGACCAGCGAAGCGACTCGATCGCCTTTCCTGACGCGTTGTAGCTCGTCGCCGTGCTCGTATAGGCTTGGCCCTTGATCCCGAAGGTGTTCACGATCGAGCTGCCGTCGGTCGCGGTCGCCTTCGTGCTCACGACTTGGCCGGTGGTCGCATCGAGCGTTTGCAGGTTCTGCGTGCCGTTGGCCGCGACCGACATGACGGACATCATCGCGCCCTTCGCGTTGAACACCGTCTCGGTCGCGAGGTGCCCGGCCGCGTCGTACGCGTCGGTCTTGGTGACGATCGATCCGGCGAAGACGCTCAGCGTGTGGGAACCGTCTTTGGCGAACACGTCCGTGCTGGCGACCTTTCCGGCAGAGTCGAAGGTCACGATCTGTTTGGTCCCGTCGGTGGCGGTGAGCACGTAGCCCGTCAGTGCCCCGGAGGTCGCGACCGCGTAGACCTTCTTCGACCCGTCGACCAAGTAGAGCTCCGAGGAGGTCAGCTTGCCGGCAGCATTGTACGTGTCCTGCTCGATGGCGCGCCCGGTCGAGTCGAAACTCGTCGCGAGCGACGTGTACGCCTTCCCGGTGATGGCGAGGGTCGTGTCGAGGTGCGAGCCATCCGCCTTGATCACCGACGAGGACGTCTCCGCCCCGGTCGTGGCCGCGTAGTTGTGGACGGTCTTCGATCCGTCGGGGTTGAAGACCTGCGATAGGATCTTGACGCCGGTCTGAGTGAACCGCTCCTCTTTCGTCATGTGGTTGGCCGCATCGTAGGTGTACACCTGCATCGCGTAGGACTGGCCCTGCACGTAGTTCGTGTCGACGTGGGAGCCGTCCATCTTGATGACGGTGGACGACAGCTCCGTTCCGGTCGCGGCTGCGAAGTTATGGATAGTTTTCGACCCGTCGGCGTTCGAGACCTGCGAGTAGACCTTGATGCCGGTCTGCGTGAAGCGTTCTTCCTTGATCACGCGATTCGCGGTGTCGTAGGTGTCCACCTGTGTCGCGTAGGCTTGGCCCTGCAGGTAGTTCGTATCGATGTGGGAGCCATCCGTCTTAATGACGGTGGACGACGTCTCCGTCCCGGTCGCGGCTGCAAAATTATGCACTGTCTTCGATCCGTCAGCGTTCACGACCTGCGAGTAGATCTTGGTGCCGTTGGCCGCGAAGCGCTCATCCATCGTCACGCGGTTTGCTGCGTCGTAGGTATAGACCTCCGTCGCGTAGGCCTTGTCCGTGATCCCGAGGGTGGTATCGACATGCGAGCCGTTCGCATTGATCAGGGACGATCCAGTCTCCACTCCGGTCGAGGCTGCGTAGTAGTGGACGACCTTCGAACCGTCGGTGTTCCAGATTTGCGAGAAGATCTTGGTGCCGGCCGTCGTGAAACGCTCCTGCTTCGTCATGTGATTGGCGGCGTCGTAGGTGTAGACCTCCGTCGCGTAGGACTGGCCCTGCACGTAGTTCGTGTCGACATGCGACTTGTCCGCACCAGTGACGGTCGTGCTGGTCTCCAGGCCGGTGACGGTGCTGAAACGATGGGTCGTGGTCGTCCCGTCTGCCCTGAACTCCTGCTTCAACACGACCTTCCCGTTCGCGTCGTCCCGCTCGTAATTGGTCGTCCGGCCCGTCGAGTTGATCGTGTTGACATCCGAACTGCCGTCCGCCGACCGGGTCCGCACCACGTGCGAGCCGTCGGCCGCGTAGACGTCGTCCAGAACGATCTTCGCGCCAAGATAGCGCATGTATTCGGTCATCTGTCCGTTGGACGCGTAGGCGGTTTCGACGCGATCGTATCCACTGTTCGTGGACGTCTGGGAGTACAGGATCGAATATCCGCCGGTGATCTTGGCCAGCGCGCCCAGATCTGCCCGTTGAGCATATGAGAGCTGTTGCATGCTCGAGACGTGGAGGACCGTGTCGCCGGTCAGCACGATGGCGCCGAGGTTCGGGATCGACGACAGGGTCCCGAGCTTCGCCACGATGTCGGCCGACGTGCCGAGCAAAACCGCGGTCGGCGCCGACAGGATCCCATCGTGCCCGGACGCGTCGGTGGCCTTGGCCGTCACGCTGTGTTGGCCTGCGCCGCTCACGACGACGTTGGCCTGATACTGGCCGCTGGCATCCACGGCCGCCTTGGCGACCAGTTGTCCGTCCTCGAAGATGGACACGACCGTACCCACTTTCGCGCTACCGGTCAGCGACAACGTGGCGTCGGACGAGCCGGCCGCGTGAGCGACCGCGCCGACCTGGATCACGGGCGCATCGATGAACACGTCCTTGCCCTGGAAGGTCACGTTGCTGCCCGTGGCGATCTGCAGGTTGCGGTACTGCACCGCCATCGTCTCGGTGGCGTTGTCGGACCGGTAGATCCCCTCGGCCCAGTAGACGCCATGCTGCTCGGTGTAGCCGAGAGGGCCGGAGTAATCGACGAGGGTGACCCCGTCCTTCACGACCACGAGCCGGCCGTTCCCGGCCGGATCGAACACGGCCGTGATCTGCATGTCGTAGAGATGGCCGCGGTCGATGTCGGCGCTGTCGAAGAAGAGCACCTTGCGCTGGGGATTGGCGGTCGACCCATACCCGATGTCGATCTCGAGCTTCTCGCCGACCAGCTTGACCTCGAAGGGCGGGCTCGTCGCGGGACCAACCGTCGCGAGATCCTGGTGCAGTTGTCCGAAGACGGCCCACGCGGCCGTGTTCGGCGCGCCCGGCTCGACCATGAAGCCGTACGAGATATGCAGCGGCATACCGTTGGCGATCGGATTCTGATTGGCGCTGAGTTCGTCCCGCTCCGAATGGGCCCCCGCGGCAATGTCCCACGAGTGCCGGTCGTTGTCGTGGATCTCGAACCGGACCGAATTGGCATCGAGAACCTGGACACTCCAGGGTTGATGAGCGGTCTGGACGTCGTAGCTGTAGTCTCCGATCACCGGCGCCGAAGAAGTCGAGAGCTGGTTCCAATCCTGGAGTGCGATCTTGGTAGCCACGGCGATGATCCTGACTGCACGAGTTGCTAATCAGGGAAGTGTGTCAGACACCTCATAAATCTCAGCGTAAATGGATCGCGTGATTTGACGTAAGATCTGAGTATTCAGGAAAGGTCCGGGTAACCATTTCGATGTGCAGGCGCGCTCAAGCAGAACATGTAGCCGTTCGGCGCAAGGAGAATAGTCGAAGCGGTCTAATCCTGACCGACGCACTCATGTGCAGCATTTCGTCTAACCACGACTTGGTCGGATCGCGGTACGTGTGACACGACAGCGGCTAGGCGGCCGTCGTCCGCGCCGCGACGTCCCCCACGCAGCGCACCCGGATGCGGCGCGCGTTGCCGGGCAGGTAGGAGATCGGGATGTCCTCCTGGTCGATCACCACGACCGTCGCGGGGTCGGCACCGGACGAAATCGCCCGCGAAGTCGCCATCCGGGCGGCCTCTTCCAAGGCGAATTCGCGCGACATCTCGCGAAACACCTGGTCGACTTCGCCCGAGACCTGCGCGATCGCTGCCCCGACCGCGTTCGCGCAATCGCCGTTCGGCACTCGAACCACCTCGGAGACGCCCTCCAGCCGGTCCGGGATGAGGAAGGCGCCGCCGCCGACCGCGAGCAGCACCACGTCACCCGCGTCGGTCTTCGTGCGGTCGATGTTCTCCTCCAGCATGACCTTGATGCGGTCGAGTGCCGTCCGGCAGAAGGCGGCGTCGAGATGCGCGACGCGGGCCCGGTCGCCGATGTCGAGGAGGCCCGCCGCGACCCCGATATCGCTCGTCGTCAACTGCCCGCCGCCGAAGACGAGCGCCTCACTCGTCAGTCGGTAGCCGACCGAGAGCGGGCCGACCGCGGAGGCGTCGGCCGCCACATGGCTGCCGCCCCCGAGCCCGATCGACAAGAGGTCCGGCATGCGAAAGAGCGTGCGGACGCCGCCGACCTTCACGACGTTGTTCGCCTCGCGCGGGAAGCCGAGCTTCAGCTCCCCGATATCGGTCGTGGTGCCGCCGACATCCGCCACCATGGCGTCCGCGATGCCGGACAGGTAGGCAGCGCCCCGCATAGAGTTCGTGGCCCCCGACGCGAAGGAGTAGACCGGCAGCCGCATGGCCTCTGCGGCCTCGACCACGGTGCCGTCGTTCTGCGTGATGTAGAGCGGCGCCGAGAGACCCGACTCCACGATGGCGCGCCCGAAGGCCGCGATGGTCTCGTGCGCGAGGCCGGCCAGCGCCGCGTTCAGGAGGGCGGCGTTCTCGCGCTCGAGAAGCCCGATGCGCCCGAGATCGGAAGAGAGCGTGATCGCGGCCTCGGGCATGACCTGCGCGACGATCGCCGCCGCCTCGCGCTCGTGGCCGGGATCGAGCGGCGAGAAGATCGCCGAGATCGCGACCGACGCGATGCCGGCCTCGCGCATGGCCTCCGCCTCGCGCCGGATCGCCGCGCCGTCCAGCGGCATGAAGGGCCGGCCGTCATATTCGTGGCCGCCCTCCACCATGGCGACGTGGCCGCGCACCAGCGTGGCCAAGTCCTCCGGCCAGTCGCAGAAGGGCGGGAGCGAGGCCGAGGCCGGCATGCCGATGCGCAGCGCCCCGACGCGCCCGAGCCCGCGGCGCTGCACGACCGCGTTGATGAAATGCGTCGTCCCGATCATCACCGCGTCGACCGGCCGGTCGCGCACGGAGCCCGTGGCGGCGAGCCGCGTCAGCGCGTCCAGGATGCCCGAGGTTACGTCGGAGGTCGTCGGCGCCTTCAGCCCGTGGTCGGTGACGAGCTTCGTCGCGCCGCCGGAAAAAGTGCTCGGCCAGCTCAAGTACGGGCCGGAGTTCATGAACATCCAGGGCGACCGCACGCAGGAAGGCGGATGC
>CAHJXE010000128.1 GCA_903644085.1 Hyphomicrobiales bacterium | reverse complement strand
CGTAGCCCGCGAGGTCGCCGAGCCAGGGCCGCGCCACGAGGTCGATCAGCGGCGCGGCCCGGCGCGCGGTGAGCCGCCCCTCGATCCGGGCCCGGCCGTCGGGCGAGACGCGTCCTGAAAGGGTGCCGTTGGCGCCCGCGAGGTCGACGATCTCCAGCCGTTCGAGGAGAAGCGAGGCGGCATTGCTGGAGATCCGGCCGGCGACCCGCCCGACGCCTCGCGCCCCGCCGTAACGGAGCCCTCTGGCGTCGATCGTCAGGCCGAGATCGATGTCGCGAGGCAGATCGATCCCGCCGGGCGGCAGTCCCGCGAGATCCAGGTTCTGAACGCCGAGTTGCGCGTCGATCCGGCCGCGGGCGACTGAGTCCGGCGCGGTGTAGCGCATGAGACCCGACAGGATGGAGTCGCCGACCGTGAGGCGGGCGTTGCGCAGCGACGCGCCGAACGGCCCGATCGACGCGTCCGACTCGAACCCGACGGGCCGGCCGTCCAGCGCCGCGAGGGCGGGGTGCCCGAGCCCCCACCGGGTCAGGAGGCCGGCGAGCATATCGCCCTCGGGCGCGTCCACCCGAAGATGTCCGTCGGTGCTCGGTTCGGGGCCGAGTTCGGCCTCGCCGTTCAGGCGAATCCCGATACGGCCTGGCGCGGTCGCCGTGAGATCCTCGATCGCGAGACGGGAACCCGTCAGGGCGAGGCGTGCCGTCAACCCGGTCAGTTCCTCGCCACCGAGCCCCACGCTGTCGAGCTTCAGGCTCGCGGCGACGGGCACCGGCAGTGCGGGCCGCCAGATCGCGGATCCCGCACCGCCGCGTGCCGCGAAGGCGGATTTGAGCGCGTCGAGATCGAGCCGGCGTCCGTCGAGCGTGAGGTCGAGCCGACCGTCCTCTGGTGTGAACCGTCCCGTCCCGCCCAGCCGTAGCGCGCCCGCGCCATCTCCGGCCTCGACGGAGACGCCCTCGAAGGCGGCCTCGCGGCCAGCCGCCCTCACCTGACCGTGCACCAGGACCGGGAACGGTGGCCCGGCCGCACCCTCGCGCGCGGCTGCCAGCGCGAACCGGACCGTTCCCGTCAGGCTCGGCAGAAGAGTGTCGCTCGTCCCGTCCGCGAGCCTCACCTGCCCGTCCAACGTCGTGCGGGCGGTGGGCGGGCCGATCCCGAGCTTGACGGCGGCCGCGCGGTCGACGGCTTCGCCGGTCGAGAGCTCGAACGGCGTCTCACCGAGGTTTCCCTTGATCCTGCCCTCGACCCGCCACGGGCCGGCCAGCGCCTGAGCCTGCGCGCGAAAGGCCTCGACCCTGACGGGTCGCTGATCGGGCCGGTCTCGGACCGTGACCGTCAGTTCGGCGACCGTGAGGTCGTCGATCGCGACGTCGGCCTGCGTGCCTGTCGCAAGGAGGGTGCGCGGGACGCTCCAGGCGGACCCGTCCGGGCCGCCGGTCCCGGCCGGCAACGTCATTTCGGCACGTTCGGCTCGGGCGCCCAGCACGCGCCACTCGCCGTGCAGCAGCGGCGTCAGCGCGAGCTCGACGCTCACCGCGGAGGCGTCGAGCGCGACGCTGTCAGCGGAGCCCGCCGCGAGCGACCCGATCTCGATGCGCGGCGTCGGCAGGAAGCGCAGGGCGAGATCGCCCTCCGTCCGGATCGCGAGCCCGGTGCTCCGCGCGATCCCGGCCTCCACCCAGTCGCGATGCTGGCGCCAGTCCACGAAAGGCGGCGCCGCGACGGCCGCCGCGAGAATCAGGATCACGAGCCCGGCCAGGATGGTCAGGACGTCACGCACGCGCCCGTGTCTCCGCTCGCGAGGTCGGGGCTGGGCTCATCCCTCGCTGAGAATCTTGCCCGGATTCATGATGTTATCGGGATCGAGCGCGCGTTTCAGCGTGCGCATCATGGCGAGCGCCGCCCCCCCGTGCTCGCCCTCCAGATACTTGATCTTGCCCTGCCCGACCCCGTGCTCGCCCGTGCAGGTCCCCTCCATCGCGAGCGCACGCTCGACGAGCCGGTGCATGAACCCGTCCGCCATCGCCATCTCGGCAGGGTCGTCCGTCATGACGAGCGGCATGACGTGGAAGTTGCCGTCCCCGACATGGCCGGCGATCGGCGCCACCAAGCCCAGCGCCTCGATGTCGGCCTTGGTCTCCGCGAGGCATTCGGCGAGGCGCGAGATCGGCACGCAGACGTCGCTGGAGACACCTTTCGCGCCGGGCCGCAGCCCGAGCGAGGCCCAGTACACGTCGTGGCGCGCCTGCCAGAGGCGGGTGCGCTCCTCGGCCTTGGTGGTCCACTCGAAGCCGGAGCCCTCGTTGTCGGCCGCGATCTCGCCGAAGCGCTGGGCCTGCTCGGTCACGCCGGCATCGGTGCCGTGGAACTCGAACAGGAGGAGCGGCGTCTCGGGCAGGGTGAGCTTGGAATAGACGTTCACCGCCCGGACCTGGACCTCGTCGAGAAGCTCGATGCGGGCGATCGGCAGCCCGGTCTGGATCGTGGCGATCACCGCGTCGCAGGCGGTCTTCACGTTCGGGAAGGAGCAGATGCCGGCCGAGATCGCCTCCGGGATGCCGTGAAGCTTCAGCGTGATCTCGGTCACGATGCCGAGCGTGCCTTCCGACCCGATGATGAGCCGGGTGAGGTCGTAGCCGGCCGAGCTCTTGCGTGCGCGGGTTCCGGTGCGGACGATCTCGCCCTGCGGGGTCACGACGGTCAGCGCCAGCACGTTGTCCTTCATCGTGCCGTAGCGCACCGCATTGGTGCCCGACGCGCGCGTCGACACCATGCCGCCGAGCGAGGCATCCGCCCCCGGGTCGATCGGGAAGAACAGCCCCGTGTCGCGCAGGTGCTCGTTCAACTCCTTGCGGGTGACGCCCGGCTGGAGCACGCAGTCGAGGTCCTCGGGATGGACGGCGAGGACCCGCTTCATCCGGCTCGTATCGACCGAGACGCCGCCGAGCGGCGCGTTGAGGTGGCCTTCGAGCGAGGTTCCGGTCCCGAATGGGATGATCGGCACGCGCTCCGCCGCGCACATCCGCACGATCTCCGCCACCTCCTCGGTGGTCTCGGGGAAGACCACGATGTCGGGCGGCTGGTTCACGATCCAGGTCGTCGTGTGGCCGTGCTGCTCGCGCATCGCGAGGCCGGTCTGCACATGCTCGCCGAAACGCGCCTTCAGCGTGGCGGCGATCCGCTCGATGGTCTCGGCCGCGGGACGTCCGGCAGGTGGGCGCGTGAAAGGGGGCGGGACGGCGATGGTCATGGCGGAGGTCCTGGGCAGAGGTCCTGGCGGGAAGACCCGTGGGCGACGGCGACGCCGTCGTGCATGTCCGCCATGCTAGCAGACGTGGCGGGTCCGCAACACCCGCGTGCGTCGCCCCGTCCGACGCATGTTTCGTCTCCTCGGATGTGGCACAGCCGGGGCCGGCGCGTGTAGCTGCCGGGGGGCACACGGGAGGACGGATTGAGCGACACGGGCGTACCGATCCTCGTCTTCGCACCGTTCGTGGCCTCGACCGCCCGGGTCGAGCCCGCCTGGATCGATTACAACGGACACATGAACATGGCCTACTACCATGTGCTCTTCGACCGGGCGGTGGAGGAGGCATTCGCGCTCGTGGGGCTCGGGCAAGACTACGTGAGCGAGCGCGGTGCGTCGTACTTCACGGCCGAGCTGCATACGCGCTACCTGCGCGAGCTCACCGTGAACACGGCGGTCCGCACCACGGTGCAACTCGTCGACGCGGACGACCGCCGTATCCACGTCTATTTCGAGATCCACCATCTCGAGGAGGGCTGGACGGCCGCGACCTGCGAGATGCTGTTCGTCCACGTGGATCTCGCGATCCGCAAGGCCACCCCGTTTCCGGACGACATCCGGGCCAACCTCGACATCATGCGCGCTTCGCACGGAGCCATGCCGCGGCCTGCCGGGATTGGCCGCACGATCGGGGTCCGACGGAAAGTGGCGGACCCCGAGACGCGGCACTGATCCGTCAGCGCCGGACGGGCGCGGGTCCGACGACCCCGGGGCCGCTCACGACCGGCGGGGGCGGGGCGCCCATGCCGGGCGTCGTGCGCAACGAGTTGATCTCGAACTGGTTCTGCTGGACGATGCCCCGGTTCTGGCCCTGGTTCGCCAGGTTCTCGTTGATGGAGTTCGCCTGGCCCTGCGAGCGGCTGGTCTCGGGCAGGGTCTGGATCTGGGCCGAGGCTGGCCCGGCGAGTGTGGCCGCGATGAGGCCGGCCGCCACGATGGTCTTGCGCACGTGAGTTCTCCCCGGACCGTCCCGGTCCCATATGCCGGTCAACCCGCGAGACCCACCGCCGGTTCGCGGCGCGACATCGTGCGCGGACCGGAAGCGCTCGCGCGATCGGGTCCCGCCTCGACGGCGTTCGCGATTTGATCCAGAGATGAGCCCATGACTCGCGCCAACTTCGCGCCCTCAATGGCCGACGCCCCGGCAGAGACCTCGGACGGTCCACGTGCTCCGACCCTCTCCGAGCGCGCCCGCGCGGCCGCGGCGCCCCGCGCGGCCGACTACCTCGGCGGACTGAACCCGGAGCAGCGCCAAGCCGTGGAGGCGACGGAGGGGCCGGTGCTGGTGCTCGCCGGGGCGGGCACGGGCAAGACGCGCGTGCTGACGACCCGGATCGGCCACCTCATCGCGACCGGCCGCGCCTGGCCTTCGAACATCCTCGCGGTCACCTTCACCAACAAGGCATCCCGCGAGATGAAGGAGCGCGTGGCGAAGCTCGTCGGCGCGGCCGGCGAGGGCATGCCCTGGCTCGGCACCTTCCACGCGATCGGCACTAAGGTTCTACGCCGCCACGCGGAGCTCGTCGGGCTCAAATCCGACTTCACCATCCTCGGAACCGACGACCAGATCCGCCTCCTGAAGCAGGTGATCGCGGCCGACGGCATCGACGAGAAGCGCTGGCCGGCGCGCCAGCTCGCGTCCTTCATCGACGGCTGGAAGAACCGCGGCCTGCAGCCCTCCGAGGTGCCGGGTGGCGAGGCCGCGGCCTTCGCGAACGGGCGCGGAGGGGCGCTCTACGAGGCCTACCAGGCGCGGCTGAAGACGCTGAACGCGACCGATTTCGGCGACCTGCTGCTGGAATGCCTGCGCCTGTGGCGCCAGCACCCCGACGTGCTGGAGCAGTACCAGCAACGCTTCCGCTACATGCTGGTCGACGAGTACCAGGACACGAACGTCGCGCAGTATCTCTGGCTCAGGCTGCTCGCGCAGGCCCGCCGGAACCTGTGCTGCGTCGGCGACGACGACCAGTCGATCTACGGCTGGCGCGGCGCGGAGGTCGACAACATCCTGCGCTTCGAGCACGACTTCCCCGGCGCGACAGTGATCCGGCTGGAGCGCAACTACCGCTCGACCGGGCACATCCTGGGCGCGGCCTCGGGGCTGATCGCCCGCAACCAGAGCCGGCTCGGCAAGACGCTGCGCACGGAGGACGTCGCGGGCGAGCGCGTCACCGTCACGGGCGCGTGGGACTCGGACGAGGAGGCGCGGCTCGTCGGCGAGGAGATCGAGGCGATCCAGTCGCGCGGCGAGCGCCTGTCCGAGGTCGCGGTCCTGGTGCGCATCTCGGCCCAGATGCGCGAATTGGAGGACCGCTTCGTCCAGCTCGGCCTCCCCTACCGGGTCATCGGCGGCCCGCGCTTCTACGAGCGTGCCGAGATCCGCGACGCGCTGGCCTATCTTCGGGCAACCGCGAACCCGGCCGACGACCTCGCGTTCGAGCGCATCGTGAACGTGCCGAAGCGCGGGCTCGGCGACGTGTGCGTGCAGCAGATGCATGCCTACGCGCGGCGCGCCCGCGTGCCGCTGATGCAGGCAGCGCGCTTCCTCGTCGAGACGGACGAGATGAAGCCGCGCCCCCGCGCGGTCTTGCGCGCCCTCCTCGCCGATTTCGAGCGCTGGCGCGGACTCATGGACCGCACCCAGCACCACGATCTCGCGGCCCAGGTGCTGGAGGAATCCGGCTACACGGACATGTGGCAGAAGGAGAAGTCCGCCGACGCCGCCGGCCGGCTCGAGAACCTGAAGGAGCTCGTGCGCTCCATGGAGGAGTTCCCGGATCTCGCGTCCTTCCTCGAGCACATCTCGCTCGTCATGGAGGCGAACGACACGGAGGGGCAGGAGCGCGTCAGCCTGATGACGCTGCACGCCGCCAAGGGGCTCGAATTCGAGACCGTGTTCCTGCCCGGCTGGGAGGAGGGGCTGTTCCCGAGCCAGCGGGCGCTCGACGAGAGCGGCCGGGCCGGGCTCGAGGAGGAGCGCCGCCTGGCGCATGTCGGGCTGACCCGGGCGAAGCTGCGCGCCAAGCTCTATTTCGCCACCAACCGGCGCGTCCACGGCATGTGGAACACCACCATGCCGTCGCGCTTCATCGACGAGTTGCCCGAGGAACACGTTGAAGTGACGGAGGCGCCGGCCGCCTACTCGGCGCGCACGGGCTCGCGCTTCGAGCACATGACGCCGTTCGGCTCCTCCTACGACACGCCGGGATGGCAGCGCGCCCAGACGCGCCAGAAGACGGCCGGCGAGGCTTTCGCGGAGGCCTCCGCCTACGGGCGCGGCTTCGGCACCTCGTCGCGCGGGCGCAAAGGACCGCAGCTGATCGAGGGCGAGATCCTGGCGAAGTCGACCGGCGCGGCCTCGGCCCACGCGACAGGCGATCGGGTACTGCACATGAAGTTCGGCCCCGGCACGGTCGCGTCGATCGACGGGAACAAGCTCACCGTCGATTTCGACAAGGCCGGGCGCAAGATGGTTCTGGAGAGTTTCGTCGAGGCGCAGCGCGCCTCGTAGATGGGCTGGCGAGAGGCCGGCTGGTCATGCCGCCGACATTCTGGTGCCGAATAGCGCCTGCGGACCGCATCCGGCGACGATCGCCCTTGTGCCGACCGTGAAAAGGAACGGGCGACACGCGGGCGAGACGCGGCCGAACGGAGAAGTTTGACGGGAACGACCCCGATCAGATGCTGCGCTTCGCGCCGGCTCTCATTGTACGAGACGCGGGCCGCCGGTCTGCAGCTTCTCGTTCTCGCCGAGGATGCCGAGGCGGCGCGCCACCTCCGAATAGGCCTCGATCAGGCCGCCGAGGTCGCGGCGGAAGCGGTCCTTGTCGAGCTTGTCCTGGCTCTTGATGTCCCACAGGCGGCACGAATCGGGGGAGATCTCGTCCGCCACCACGATGCGCATCATCTCGCCCTCCCACAGGCGGCCGGTCTCCATCTTGAAGTCGACGAGCCGGATGCCGACGCCGAGAAACACGCCGGACAGGAAGTCGTTGACGCGGATCGCCAGCGCCATGATGTCGTCGATCTCCTGCGGCGTCGCCCAGCCGAAGGCGGTCACGTGCTCTTCCGACACCATCGGGTCGTTCAGCGCGTCGTTCTTGTAGTAGAACTCGATGATCGAGCGCGGAAGCTGCGTGCCCTCCTCGAGCCCGAGCCGGGTCGCGAGCGAGCCCGCCGCGACGTTCCTCACCACGACCTCGAGCGGGATGATCTCGACCTCGCGGATGAGCTGCTCGCGCATGTTCAGCCGGCGGATGAAGTGCGTCGGCACCCCGATGTCGTTGAGGTGCTGGAAGATGTACTCCGAGATGCGGTTGTTCAGCACGCCCTTGCCGTCGATCACCTCATGCTTCTTGGCGTTGAACGCGGTCGCGTCGTCCTTGAAGTGCTGGATGAGCGTACCCGGTTCCGGCCCCTCGTAGAGGACCTTCGCCTTGCCCTCGTAGATGCGACGGCGGCGGTTCATGGGCGTGTACCGTGGTTTGAGGAAATCCATGGGGCCGGGGCTCCTGATGCGAATCGGTCCGCGGCGGGCGGCGCGGCCAGACCATCGTCCGACCGGCCACCAGTCACGCGGAACCTAGACGATCGGTGGGGCGCGCACAACGCGGGTCGGGAGCATGTCGTGTCTATGGTAACCCGCCACCCGATCTCGGACGCGAACGCGAGGAACGGCCGCGAGGTCGGGGCGGACGACCGGCGATGTAAAAACGCGGAACATTCGCGGGAACGTACGGTTGTGTGCGCGGGCAGCCGTTCGGGTGCCTCGCACCGATGGACACCCCATGATCGCCGACACCACCCACACGACCGCGCTCACGCCGAGCGACGACATGCGCACGCACATGCTGAACCGCGTGTCCTGGGGAGCGATCCTGGCGGGCGTCGTGGTGGCACTCGTGAGCCAGCTCCTGCTGAACATGCTCGGCATCGGCATCGGCGCCGCCTCGATCGACCCCGGCACGGGCACGACGCCGAGCGGCAGCACATTCTCCATCGGGGCCGGCATCTGGTGGACGGTCTCGGGCATCCTGGCGTCTTTCGCCGGCGCCTACACGGCCGGCCGCCTCTCCGGCAAGACGGCCGACAGCACGGCATCGTGGCACGGGCTGACGTCCTGGGCGCTGACCACGCTCGTCATTCTCTACCTGCTGACCTCGACGGTCGGCACCCTCATCGGGGGCGCCTTCAGCACGCTCGGCAGCGCCGCGGGCGGCCTCGGTAAGGCGGCTGGCGGCACCATCCAGACCGCCGCCCAGGCAGCCGCGCCCTCGCTGTCGAACGTGTCCGACCCGTTCTCGAAGATCGAGCAGTCGGTGCGCGGCGCGACGAGCGACCAGGACCCGGCGGCCGCCAAGGACGCGGCCGTCGCGGCCATGCGGG
>CAHJXE010000127.1 GCA_903644085.1 Hyphomicrobiales bacterium | reverse complement strand
CGCCATCGCGGCCGCCAGGGCGCCCGCGTCGCCGGGCGGGACGAGCCAGCCCTCGGCGTCAGGCCCGATCTGCTCCGCGATCCCGCCGATCCGGGTGCCGATCACCGGGACGTCGCGGCCGTAGGCCTCCGCGACGGTCCGGCCGAAGGCCTCCGGCCAGATCGGCGGGACCACGAGGCAGTCGATCCGGTCCAGGAACGCGTCGCGCCGGGCGAACCCGACGAACTCGATCGGCAGGCCGGCGGCCGCCCGGACATAGCGATCGAGCCCGTCGACCGCCCGTCCGGCGACCAGCAGCCGCCAGCCCGTGGGCGGGAGCGCGCGGCAGGCCTCGATCAGGATATCGGCACCCTTGGAGGGTTCGATGCGGCCGAGATACCCGAACACGACCGTGCCCGGGTTCGGCGGGCGCGGCGGGCGGGGGGCCTCGGAGGGCGCGATCGGGTTCCAGATCACGCGGCGGAGGTCCGGCGCGACCCCGGTGAAGAAGCCCGCCGCGAGATGACGATCGAGGATCTCGCGGCCGACGCCCGCGACCGCATCCACCGATGTCTGGCAGGCGCGCTGCGGCAGCGCGTAGACGCGACATTTGAGGTGCTGGCCCTCGCAGGCCCGGCCGTCCCGCATCATCGAGCCGTTTGTGCACAGGCTCGTGAAATCATGTACCGTGTGGACGACCGGGATCCCCATCCGCCGCACCATCGGCCAGAGGCGCGGCGTCAGTTCGGACATCGAATGCGTGTTGACGACGTCCGGCCGGTACGCCTCCACGATCCGGGCCATCCGGGCCAGGGTCTGACCATCCCACTGCACGGCCAGCTTGTAGCGGATCCGGTCGAGCTTCGAGCGATGGGACCAGTCGAGGACGTGGAACGGAGTCCCGTGGCCGGTCCGGAACACGGCGACGCCGTTGACCCGGTCCGGCGCCTCCTCGGCGCGCGAGACGCACGCGACCCCGACCTCGTGACCCTCAGCGACCAGCGTCTCCGCCAGCTGCGCGACCATCAGTTCCGCCCCGCCGACCTGTTCGGGATGGTAGAGCGAGGTCAGATTCAGGATACGCATGGCCCCGCCGTCACCCGCGCCCGGCTCTGCGTCGCCGAGACCCGCCGGGACCCGCGATGACGCGCGTGCTCGTCAATATGCCGAGCCAGTTCGGGGGTAAACATTCGGGCGTCGCCCGCGTGGCGTTCCATCTCCTGGAGCGTCTCGTCGAGAACCCGTCCTTCACCTACGTGCTCCGCTCGCCGTGGACGCGCGACCAGCTGCCCGAGCCGTTGCGGCGATCAGGCCTCGACGTCGTGACGATCCGCCGTCCCTCGGTCATGGTGCTCGACGTCCTCCGGCAGGCCGTCACGATGCCGGCCCTGTGCCGGCGCCTGAAGATCGACCTCGTGCTCAACGTCGATCCGTACGGGGCGGCGACCGGCGGCCGGGCCCGCGCGATGATCGTGCACGACCTCTATTTCCGCACCATCCCGGAGCAGACGGGCCGCCGCGAGGCGCTGACCAGCGGCCTGATCTTCCGCCTCATGCTGCGGGGCAACGCGGCCGTGATCTGCGTGTCCGACGCGACGCGGCGCGAGCTCGTCGCGTCCTATCCGGCGGCCCGCGCCATGGCGACGACGATCCATTCCGCCGGGACGCTCGGGGCGAACGCGAGCGACGCCGAACCCTCGCAGGTCGCCGGGCGCTATGTGCTGGCGGTCGGCAACGCGACCCACAACAAGAACCTCGGCGTGCTCGCTGAGGCCGTGACCCTGGTCGGGGCCGCGCATCCTGACCTCGCGATCGTGCATGTCGGGGAGGACCCGGGCGAGACGATCGCCTCCACCCTGCGACGCCTCGGGACGGAGATCCGGCTCGTCAGGCTGACGCGGCTCGAAGATCGGCGGCTCGCCGCGCTGTACCGGGGGGCGGCGTGCCTGTGCGTCCCGTCCCTCGCGGAAGGGTTCTGCCTGCCGATCCTGGAGGCGCAGGCGCTCGGCTGTCCGGTGCTCTGCTCCGACCGGTCCGCGATGCCGGAGATCGCCGGCGACGGCGCGCTCCTCTTCGATCCGACGGACGCGGACGGGCTGGCGTCCCGGTTGAGGGACGTCCTGGAGGATCGCGATCTTCGCGACGGTCTCGTGCGGCGCGGCCTCGCGAATGCCCGGCGGTTCTCGTGGGACCGGGCCGCGCGCGCCTACGAGGCGGTGATGCTGGGCGCGCTCCAGGGCAGGTCCGGCTCGTGACCGGCGACCCGTCCGGGGCGCGGCTCGAGAAGACGGCGCTCTTCGTCAGCCACACGGCC
This sequence comes from Hyphomicrobiales bacterium, assembly GCA_903644085.1. Lineage (GTDB taxonomy): Bacteria > Pseudomonadota > Alphaproteobacteria > Rhizobiales > Beijerinckiaceae > Enterovirga. The sequence goes on along the minus strand of CAHJXE010000127.1, from coordinate 6,399 downwards.
GAGATGGGCGGCGCCGAGCTGTTCCTGATGGATCTCGTCCGGCACGGTCCACCCGGCTGGGGCGCCTGCTTTCTCGCGGACGGGCCGGCCGCGCGCGTCCTCGAGGGCTCTGCGCGTCCGGCGATCGTCCTCGCGGCGGGCGCGGGCGTCCTGTCGGTGCGCCGCGGATCGTCGGCGTTCAGGCTCGGGGGAGCGGCGTTCGGGGTCGTGCGCCTCGCCCGCGACCTGGCGCGCGCCGCGCGCGGCTATCGGGTCGTGTGCGCGAACTCGCAGAAGGCGCTGTTCGTCGCCGCGCTCGCGACCCGCCTGATGCGGCGGCCGCTCGTGTGGATCCTGCACGACATCCTGACGGACCCGCATTTCAGCGCGGCGACGCGCCGGGCGGCCGTCATCGTGGCGAACCTCTGCGCGAGCCGCGTGGTGGCGAACTCGTCCGTCACCGCGCAGGCATTCGTGGCCGCGGGAGGCCGGGCGTCCAAGCTCCACGTCGTCCATAACGGCTTCGATCCGGCGGCCCACCCCCGGGGCGGCCTCGATGGCGACCCGGACCGGGGCGCGGCTCTGCGGGCGGAGTTCGGCTTCGACGCGCGATCCGTGGTCGGGCTGTTCGGCCGGTTGACGCCGTGGAAAGGTCAGCACGTCCTGCTCGCGGCTCTGGCGACGGTTCCGAACGTGCAGGCGCTCGTCGTCGGCGGGCCGCTCTTCGGCGAGGCGGAGCACGAGGCGCACCTCAAGCGCGCGGCGCAGGACCTCGGCCTGTCGGATCGCGTGCGCTTCACGGGGTTCCGCGCCGACGTGCCCGACCTCATGGCGGGGGTCGACATCGTGGTGCATGCCTCGACTGAGGCCGAGCCCTTCGGACGGGTCGTCGTGGAGGGACTGCTCGCGGGCCGTCCGGTCGTGGCGACCCGGGGCGGCGGCGTCGCGGAGATCATCGAGGACGGCCGCACGGGGCTGCTCGTCACGCCGGGCGACCCGGACGAACTCGCGGAGGCGATCATGCGCCTCGTGTCCGATCCGGTCCTCGCCCGCAGCCTCGCGCAGGCCGGCCGGGCGGACGTCGCGGAGCGCTACGCGATCACCACGACATGCCGCGACATGGCGGGCGTGCTGACGGACGTGCTGCGCCCGGGGTGAGACGTCACCGCGGTCCCGCCCGACGCGAGAGCGACCCCCCGGCCATCGGGACGTCGGGCCAGACGGGCGCGGAGGATCTCGACCAAATTCGTCGCGCGTCGGGCCGGGTCGCCTCCTCACGCCCGGTCTCCCAGCGCCTGCACAGCGAGACCCACAGGGAGGCGATCACGAGCGCGACCACGAAGATGAAGTTCGGGTTGATGCTGAGCTCCTCGAACAGCATCGACACGATCGCGCAGCCGATCAGGTAGAGCATGAACGGGTGGGTCCGCCTCCATCGCAGGGCCATGTAGATGCAGGCCGCGATGAAGAGCAGCGGGACGACCACCCCGTTCTGAAAGGCCAGCGTGATGAAGGCGTTGTGCGGCGTCGCGTTGCGCCCGTTCGGGGTCTCGGTCTCCATGCGGAACGCGCGCTCCTCGTACCCGATGCCGAACGGGTTGGCGAACGCGATGCCGAGGCCCGCGCGGATCGTCTCCCATCGCTCGTCGACGTTGGCGGCCGCGTGGCTGTCGTTCAGGAAGCGCTGCTCCATCGCGTCGCCGAACTGGTCGAGCAGCTTCGGCTCGAGCGCCCCCGCGAGCGCCACACCGAGGGCCAGGGCCACGAGGGTACCGACCACGAGATGCAGGCTCGCCAGCCGTCTGTAGCACAGGAGCAACAGCGCGACCGGCGCGAAGATGCCGCCACGGTTGAGCGTCGCCGCGACCGAGACCACCATGAGGACGAAGTAGCCGAGATAGACGAAGATGTTCCTCCAGCGCAGGCTGAGATAGAGCGCCGACGCGGCGACGAGCGCGTAGACGTGCCCGGCCTCGTTGCCGCTCGACCAGAGTCCGCCGGGCTTCGCCTCGGCGATCATGGCCGCCCCGCTCGCGAGCAGGTCAGGATCGATGCCGAGGCCGATCCGACTCAGCAGAGGAACCCCGGAGACCTGAAGGAACAGAACCGTGACGGATCCGACGAAACCCGCCAGGGTGCCGATCGCGAACGACACGAGGACGCCTTCGTCCCGGGCGAGGACCACGAAGTAGAACGCGTAGACGGACGAGAGGAGGAAGATCAGGACCAGGTAGACGTCACCGTTCGCCGGCTCTGTCTTGAGCGCGATCGTGGTGACGGTGACGAGGAGGAGGATCGCGAAGAACGGCAGGCCGTACCGGAGCGTGGTCCGCAACCCCGCGATCAGCGCGAGATACGGCACGAAGATGAACAGGAGCCCGTCGCTGAGCCGCACGAACGGAAGCCCGAAGGTCGCGGTCGCGATGTCGAATTGCAGGACGCACCCGAAGACGAGAACCGACGCGCGCACCAGCGCACGGTGGATCACGACGCTCCGCGACCCGTGCCCCGCTGCAGCGTTCCCGACGAGATCCACGTCGCCGTCGCCCTGCGTCAAGCCGCTTCGGCCGCCAGATGAGATCATATCAGCCTCTACGCCGCCCGGGAGACCTCCGCGCCGAAGGGTCGGCGCGCCATCATGCGACGGACCGACCGTCCGACCTGGAGCGCGGGCCGTTCGATCCCGAAATATGTCGCCGTCGACGCGAGGACGACCAGGCTCAACGATGCCGCGGCCGCGACGCTCCGTCCGAAGGTCGTCAGCATGAGGGCTTCGAGACCGCTTCGCTGGACGAGGCTGAACACGAGCGGATGGACGAGGTAGACGGAGTAGCTGATCGATCCCAGGAAGAACAGGAGTGTCGACCTGATCCGGATCGTCGTCGTGAAGACGTAGAACACCGCGATCGCGATCCCGTAACTGATCGCGTACCGATACCAGGTCTCCCCGAACCCGTAATCGCGCCCATACGCCAAGTAGGCGACGAGCGGAAACAGGGCGAGGAACGTCAGGATCGCGACCGGGGACAGCTTCGCGGCCAACCGGTCCCGATCCAGGATCGTCATCTTATGCAGCGTGGCCCAATACATGAGCGCCAGGGCGAGCGGTATGGCGATCGGGAGCTTCACGTCGAGGAGCCACCTCAGGTAGCTCGCCACGGCGGCCACGAGCGTGCACGCGACGGAACTCGTCAGGAACGCCCAAGGGTTCTGGATCAGCCCCGCGAGCGCGATCGCCGCGCAACCGACATAGAAGATGAGTTCGATCTGCAAAGTCCAGTACAGGCCGAGCACGTGGGGCTGTCCCAGCATGTTCTGTATCATCGTGAAGTTGGCCACGATCGTGACGAACGAGAACGTCTCGGGTCCGGGCCAAGTCAGCACGACTCCCGCGGGTATGCTCAGCCAGTAGAGAGGGTAGAGCCGGAAGAAACGCCCGACGGCGAAATCCCTCAATTGATACGATGCCCCGCCCTTGAGCGAGGACGGGATCAGGAATCCGCTGATGCAGAAGAACAGGACGACACCGAACTTGCCCAGATCGAGGTAGTCGAGAACGAGGCTCGACGCCACGATACCTGCCGCGTCGTCCATGATCCGCAGGTCGTACCTGTAATAGCCGACGAGGTGAGCCAGCGCGACGCCGAGAGCCGCGATGCCTCTCAGCGAGTCGAGCCAATCCAGCCGGTCGCGGATCTTCTCGTTCATTCGTCAGCCGCGACCCACAGCGATCTTCACGACAGCATAGCGTTCGATCGGTCAGGACACGACCGATCCGTTCCAAGCTCAACGACAAGTCATCGTTAGTGTTAATCCGTCATCTCGTTCGCCTGTCGATGCCGCCAACGCGTCGCGCAACCCTGTCTCGACTGGACCCTTCCGGGTTCTCGGGATATCCCGCACGCCGGATCCGGTCGGAGCAGCGGGTCTTGCTCGCATCGAAGCGCGCGCCGTCGGATGCGTGCCCCCCGGGAGGCGGTCCGAGACGCGGCAAGGCGGCGCGGAGTCTGTGCATGAGCTTGGCGGAGAGACTTGCGCTGAACGGGGGCATCTCGCCCGGCTACCACCTGATGCGCCATGTCCTCTCGATCGCGGTGCTCATGATGCACGGCTTCTTCGTCATCAAGGGCAGCGATCCGGCGGTGATCATGCCCGACGGCGCCAGCGCGGCCTTCGCGAAGGCAGGCTTGTATTCCGGCGCGGGCGCGGGATTCTTCCGGTTCGCCCAGCCCGTCGTCATGTCGCTCGTCGCGAGCTTCTTCGTGCTGAGCGGCTTCCTCGTCTCCGGCAGCGCATGTCGCAACCGTGACGTCGGCACGTTCCTCTTCAACAGGATCGCGCGGATCGTTCCGGCGCTGGCCTCCGAGGTCATGCTGTCGGCGCTGGTCCTCGGGCCGCTGGTCACGTCGATGCCCGTTCGCGACTATCTCGCGGATCCCCAGTTCCTGAGGTACCTCGGCAACGCACTCGGCTTCGTGACGTTCACGCTTCCTGGCGTGTTCACGACCAATCCCTGGCCCGACCTCGTGAATGCGAGCCTCTGGACGCTGCCGGCGGAGTTCTACTGCTACGCCATCCTGATCGCTCTCATGTCGAGCGGGTTCCTCTACAAGGACAGGGTCATCCTCGTGTCGATCCTGGTCGTGGTGGCGCTGCTCTGCGCGGAGGAGTCGGTCCACGTGCTCGGCTGGCAGGCCCGCACCGACGCCACCCACTTCAGCGCGTGGTTCATCGTCTACGAGTTCATGCTCGGGGTCGCGTTCCGCGTCCTGTCGCGCAAGGTGCCGTACAGCTCGACGCTGTTCGTCGTGTCCGCGTCGATCTACTGCCTCGGCGTCACGCTGGGCTGGATGGATCCGCTCGCCGGCCTCTGCCTCGCGTATTGCACGATCTACGTCGGAGAGATGAAGTTCGGGACGTTCGATCGCCTGGTCAGATCTGACCTCTCCTACGGGATCTACCTCTACGCGTTCCCCATCTCGCAAATGTTCATGTTTGTGTTGAAGGATGCGGTCGGGGGACTCGGCACGGGGGTGAAGGCCGCGATGCTCCTGCCGCTGTTCGCGATCGCCACGATCCTGTTCGCCTACCTGTCGTGGATCGGGATCGAACGCCCGGCCTTGAGACTGAAATCGGCTTTCGCGAGAGGATGGCGGACGAAGTCCGTCGCGCCCGCCATGCAGCGGCCGTGAGTCGACGCCGGTGCTCGGACGTTCGATGATGCGCGACGGTAGGCCGGACCGGGACGCTCGGCGCGTGAACGTGGCCTGTGCGGCCGGGGACGACGCGGCATGATCCACAACCTTCAGGTTCTCCGTGCCGTCGCGGCCTACATGGTGTTCCTCCTTCATTTCTCGATCTATCTCCGGCCCGTCGCACCGGGCGCGGCCTCGATCGGCCTCGGGGCGGCGGGGGTCGACATCTTCTTCGTCATCTCCGGCTTCATCATGGTGGCGACCACGATGGGACGCCGCACCGGCCCGGTCGATTTCCTGCTCAAGCGGATCGCGCGTCTCGTCCCGGTCTACTGGTTCGTCACGCTCGTGATCGTCGCGCTCGTGATGGTCGGGTTCAGGCCGATCGGCGTGCTGGAGATCCAGCCTAATTATGTCGTCCGGTCGCTCCTGTTCCTCCCCTTCAGTCGTGGAGGGTTCGTCGAGCCGATCGACTCCGTGGGCTGGACGCTGAACTACGAGATGTTCTTCTACGTGATCTTCGCGGCCCTTCTCGTCGTCAGGTCGCAGGCCTGGCGGATCGCGGGGCTCGTGCTCGTCCTCCTCGGGCTCGGCCTGTCCAGCCTCGGGGAACCGGCCGGGTTCTATGCCCAGTTCTACACCCGGCCGATCGTCGTCGAGTTCGCGTTCGGCGGGGTGCTCGGCTACGCCTACATGCGAACCCGCGACCGGCCGATGCCCGCGAGCGGGCGGTTCCTCGGTTACGGACTGATCGCGGCCGGCGCCCTGCTCCTCGTCGCGAGCGAGGTGGTGGCGCAGCGTCTCGCCGTCCAGATCGAGTTGATGCCGTTCCCGAGGCTCATCACCTGGGGAACGTCGGGGCTCCTGATCGTCGCCGGGGCGCTCGTGACGGAGCGGTGCGGGGCGGTGTGCAGGTCGCCGGTCCTGATCCAGCAGGGGAACGCGAGCTACTCGATCTACCTCGTCCACAACCTCGTCCTCCACGCGGCCTTCAAGGTCGCGGGCGCGATCGGGCTCGGCGGCGTCGCGGGCGCGGCCGTCATCTTCGTGCTCGCCTTCGGGACGACGTCGATACTCGGGGTCTGGCTGTACCGCTTGGTCGAGTCTCCGATGAACGCGGGGCTGCGCGGCGTCTTCCGGGCGATCGGAGCCCGCATCGGGACGCCTGCCCTCGCGGTCGCCCCTTCACAACCGGCGGGACGGTGACGTCGCCCTCCCGCATCCC
>CAHJXE010000126.1 GCA_903644085.1 Hyphomicrobiales bacterium | reverse complement strand
GAACCGCGAGCGCGCGTTCGACCGTGTCCGGCTCCGCGACGTCGCCCATCACCGTCTCGACGGCTGAGCCCGTCTGCCGGCAGGTCGCGGCCACGCGCTCGAGCCCGGCCGCGTTCGACCGCGTCATGAGCACGAGGCCGACCCCCGCGCCGGCGAGCCGGAACGCGGTCGCGCGGCCGATGCCGCTCCCGGCCCCCGTCACGAGGACGACGCGGTCCGTCGCGTAGGTCATGACACGACGCACCCGAGTCTGTGAGCGACCATGCCGGACGACCTCGTGATTGCCTCGATGCGGATGCCTGCGCGTACCATCATCCGGGAGCGCCCGGAACAGGTGGCTCGCCGTGATGAACACGAACCGTCGTCACGCGGGATCAAACCCTCGGCCCTGAGTGTTGCACCCGCGTGACGGCCTGAGATGGCACCGACCCCCGACACGAACCGGAGTTTGCTCCCTTGATCCAAGCCGAAACTTCGGTGTTCCACGGCGGGGGCGATGTCGGCGCGCGGATGCGCGCCCACGGCTGGCAGCACACGCCGCTCGGGCCCGTCGCGGGGTGGCCCGCCTCGCTGAAGACGCTCGTCGGCGTCATGCTGGGCGCGAAGCAGCCCATGTTCACCGTGTGGGGGCCTGAGCTGACGCTGCTCTACAACGACGCCTACCGGGCGATCCTCGGCAACAAGGACCAGGACGCGCTCGGCCGGTCCTTCCTGGAGATCTGGAGCGAGGCAAAGGCCGACCTCGCGCCGCTGGTCGACAAGGCCTTCGCGGGCGAGCCGGTCCATATGGACGACATCACGCTCCTCGTGGACCGCGAAGGGCTCGCGCCCGAGGCGCATTTCGCCTTCTCGTACACGCCGGTCCGCGACGACGAGGGCGACGTACAGGGCTTCTTCTGCGCCTGCAACGAGACCACCGAATACGTCCTCGCGGGCCGCCGTCAGGCGTTTCGCCTAGAGCTCGACGAGACCCTGCGCGGCCTCGACGAGGCCGATGCCATGATTGATGCCACCGTCGAGGCGCTCGAACGGTTTCTCGAGGCGAGCCGCGCCGGGTTCGCCGAGGTTCAGCCGGACGAACACGGCCTCCACGTCACGTCGTCGTGCCGGAACGGGATCGCACCTCTCGCCCACGTCTCGGATCTCGCGAGTTTCGGGGACGGTTTCGTCGCGTCTCAACGCGAGGGGCGCACGACCATGTCGGCCGACGTCCTGGCCGACCCGGCCTACGACCCCGCGATCTGGGCCGGGATCGGCGCGCGCGCCGTCGTGTCGGTGCCAACGCTGCGGGCGGGACGGCTCCGGTCGATGCTGTTCGTCCACCAGGCCGAGCCGCGGCGCTGGTCGCGCGACGACGTCGTCCTGATCGAGAGCGTCGCACTGCGGGTCGGCGACGCCGTCGAGCGCGTGCGTGCGGAGACCGACGCGCGGGCGAACGAGGAGCGTTTCCGCACGCTGACCCAGGCGATCCCGAACCAGGTCTGGACAGCGACGCCCGACGGCACGATCGACTGGGTGAACGACCGCGCGCGCGACTATAGCGGAGAGGTCGCGACGATCGGCGGGGGCCTCGACTGGACGTCGATCGTCCATCCGGACGACCTGGCGGCGGTCGGCGTGCGCTGGGCGGCCTCGCTGGGGTCGGGCGAGGTCTACGAGACCGAGTTCCGCATCCGCCGCGCCGACGGCGTCTACCGCTGGCACCTCGTGCGGGCGGTGCCGCAACGCGACTTCAAGGGCGCGGTCACGCGCTGGGTCGGCACCAACACGGATATCGACGACCAGAAGCGCGCGGAGCTGGACCTCTCGGCCGCGAAGCTCGCCGCCGAGGAGGCGAACCTCGCGAAATCGACCTTCATCGCGAACATGAGCCACGAGCTGCGCACGCCGCTCTCGGCCATCATCGGCTACAGCGAGATGATGCTGGAGGAGATCGAGGACGGAAGCGACGCCGCCGGCCTCGGGGCCGACATGCGCAAGATCGAGGGCAATGCCCGCCACCTGCTCGGGCTCATCAACGACGTGCTCGACCTCAGCAAGGTCGAGAGCGGGAAGATGGAGGTCTTCGCGGAGGAGTTCGAGGTCGAGCCGATGCTGCGCGAAGTCGCGACGGCCGTCGGCAGCCTCATCGCCAAGAAGACGAACAGACTGGAGCTGCGTCTCGCGCCCGGTCTCGGCGCCATGCGATCGGACATGACCAAGGTGCGCCAGGTCCTGCTGAACCTGCTCGGCAATTCGGCCAAGTTCACGGAGGCCGGCACGATCACGCTGAGCGCGTCCCGCGAGACGGGCGAGGACGGTCTCGACCGTATCAGGCTCGGGGTCGCGGATACCGGGATCGGCATGACCGGGGATCAGCTCGACAAGCTCTTCCAGCGTTTCCAGCAGGCGGACAGCTCGACGACCCGCAAGTTCGGCGGCACCGGGCTCGGGCTCTCGCTCACGAAGGCCTTCGCGGACATGTTGGGCGGGACCGTCATGGTCGAGAGCGTGTCCGGCGAGGGCAGCGTCTTCACACTCGTCCTGCCGGCCACCCACGTGCCGGGGACGGTCGAAGAGCCCTCCTCCGGGCTCGACCCGGCGATGCCGGCCGAAGGGGCGACCGAAGGGTCGGGCCAGGATCTCGTCCTCGTGATCGATGACGACGCCGACCAGCGCACGTTGATGACGCGCTTCCTCGGCCGCGAAGGGTTCCGCGTCCAGGTCGCGGCGGACGGCAAGACGGGCCTCGACCTCGCGCGCCAGCTCCATCCGCGGGCGATCCTGCTGGACGTGATGATGCCCGGCATCGACGGGTGGTCGGTGCTGAGCGAGCTGAAGGCCGATCCCGACTTGTCAGACACGCCGGTCGTCATGGTGACCGGCGTCGACGAGAGGAGCCTCGCGGCCTCGCTCGGGGCCTCGGACTACATGCTGAAGCCCGTGCGCTGGGATCGCTTCAGCCAAGTGATGGACCGCTTCCGCACGCCCGAGGGCGGCATCCTGCTCGTCGAGGACGACGCGGCCGCGCGACTGCATCTCAGGGCGATCCTGGAGAAGGACGGCTGGAGCGTCGCGGAGGCGGGCGACGGACGCGAGGGCTTGCGGCAGGCGACCGCGCACCGGCCGGAGGTGGTGCTGCTTGACCTCAACATGCCGGTGATGGACGGGTTCGACTTCCTGAAGGAGCTGCGCGCTCTGCCGGGCTGCGCCGACCTGCCGGTCGTGGTGCTGACCGCGCAGGACCTGACGCGCGACGATCGCCGCCGCCTCCGGGGTGCGAGCCAGATCCTCAACAAGGGCGACATCAGCCTGAGGTCGCTTGTCGAGCGCCTGCACGGACTCTCGGGCGCAGCGCACGCGAGACACGCCACGTGATCATGCGGTGAACGGCCGTCCGCGCACGCGAGTCGACCATCTCGTCAGCGAAGCCCAGCGGCACTGGCCCGACAAGCATACGAATCGGTTGAACGACGCGCCTGACATTCGTCGAGATGAGCCACCTTCCCGTCAGCTTAGGATACCACTAAGTTTACCATCGCGTTGAATGCGAATTGACACTCCACTCTGTCGAATATTACCTAGGGTAGTAAATCGATAAGGGGTGATGCGTTGATCCCTGCGCACGACATCAGAGAGGTCCTGGGGCACAACGGAGATCTTGCGCCTCTCGTCGACCAGATCTCGGAGGACGACAACCTCTTCGACAAGGGCCTGTCCTCCTTCGGGTCCGTGCAGCTCATGCTCGCGCTGGAACAGCGGTTCGATATCGAGTTCCCCGATCACCTCCTGAACCGGCGATCGTTCTCGACGATCCGCAACATCCGCAGCACGCTCGAGTCCCTGCTCGAGCCGAGCGCCGCGTGAGCACGCTCGCCCAGCGAGCCGGCAAGGCCGCAACGGTCGCGGCCCTGCACGCCGACGCCGTCGACCGCGACGGCCGCTTCCCGGAGGAGGCGATGGCCGTTCTGAAGGCGGAGCGCCTTCTCGGCCTCCAGATCCCGCGTCAGTTCGGCGGCGAGGGCGCAGGCCTGACCGAGATCGCGCAGATCTGCTGCACGCTCGGCCAGGCGTGCAGCGCGGCCGCGATGGTGTTCGCGATGCACCACATCAAGGTCGCGAGCCTCGTCGGGCACGGACTGGATAGCGACTGGCATTGCAGGCTGATGGAGCGGATCGCGCGCGAGCAACTCCTCGTCGCGTCCTCCACCACCGAGGCCGGCACCGGCGGCGACCTGCGCAACAGCATCTGCGCCGTGGAGACGACAGGCGATCTGTTCTCGCTCTCGAAGGAGGCGTCCGTCATCTCCTATGGAATACAGGCCGACCTGATCCTGGCGACGGCGCGGCGCCATCCGGAATCGCCCTCCGCCGACCAGGTCCTCGTCGCGCTCTCGCGTGACCAGGTCTCGCTCGAGCGTGTGAGCCGCTGGGATACGCTCGGCATGCGCGGCACATGCAGCGACGGGTTCCGGCTGGAGGCGCGCGACATCCCCGTCGTCCAGATCGTCCCGAAGCCCTTCGCGGAGATCGCCGCGCAATCGATGCTGGCCTCCTCGCACCTGCTCTGGAGCAGCGTCTGGTTCGGGATCGCGACCTTCGCGGTCGATCGCGCACGCGCCTTCGTGCAGGGCGAGGCCCGGCGTCGCGCGGGCCAGGTGCCGCCGACCGCGCTTCGCTTGGCCGAGGTCTCCAACGCGTTGCAGGCCATGCAGGCCGCGATCGTGACCGCGCTCCGCCGTGTCGAGGACCTGCACGGCGACGCGGACGCGCTCGGATCCATCGGCGTCTCGGTCATGCTGAACAACCTGAAGACGAGCGTCTCGGACATGGCGGTCGACGTCGTGCAGCGCGCGCTCGGGATCGTGGGTCTCGCCGGGTACAAGAACGGCACGCCGTTCAGCCTCGGCCGGCCGCTGCGGGACATCATGTCGGCGCCCCTGATGATCGGCAACGACCGCATCCTGGCGAACACCGCCAAGCTGCTGCTGGTGCAGAAGAGCGGCGGCCAGTTGATGAGCGCATGATGGACGGAACTTTCAGCCATGATGTGGCCTTCGAGGATCTCGACGAGCCGCCCGCCTCGACGCCGACGTTTCTCGATCGTCTCTTCGACCAGGGCCTCCTGGTGCGGACCGGCGTCGACGGCCTCTACGGCCGCAGCGGAGCGTTCGAGAGCGTGGTCGACGCCGTCGACCGGATGATTTCGGGGATCGGTGCGGGGGACGGGGCCGAGGTGATGCGCTTCCCGCCCGGGATGAGCCGGGCGGTCTTCGAGCGCAGCGGCTACCTCAAGAGCTTCCCGAACCTTGCGGGCACCGTGCACAGCTTCTGCGGACACGAGGCGGATCACGCAGGGCTCCTCGCCTGCCTCGACGCGGGCGAGGATTGGACGGGCGACCAGGCGGCGACCGACATCGTGCTGACGCCGGCCGCCTGCTATCCGCTCTACCCGCTCGCCGCCGAGCGCGGAGCCCTGCCCGCCGAGGGCCGGCTCTTCGACCTGCAATCGTACTGCTTCCGGCGCGAACCGTCGCTGGAGCCGACGCGCATGCAGATGTTCCGCATGCGCGAGTACGTCCGCATGGGCAGTCCCGAGCAGGTGCTGGCCTTCCGTGAATCCTGGCTCGCGCGGGGCGAGGCGATGATCCGTGACCTCCGCCTGCCGCTCGCGATCGACGTCGCCAACGACCCATTCTTCGGCCGCGCCGGCCGCATGCTCGCGAACAACCAGCGGGCGCAAGGGCTGAAGTTCGAGCTGAACGTGCCGGTGAACAGCCTGGACAAGCCGACCGCCTGCCTCAGCTTCAACTACCATCAAGACCATTTCGGCACCACCTGGGAGCTTCGGCAAGCCGATGGCGCCGTCGCCCACACGGCCTGCGTCGGGTTCGGCATGGAGCGGATCACGCTCGCGCTCTTGCGCCATCACGGCCTCGACCTCACGGCGTGGCCCGAGAGCGTGCGCGCCCGGCTCTGGGGCTGAGCCATGTCGGCAGCTCTGGCAGGGCGGCCCGTGGTCGGGAACGTCGACCGCGCCTCACATCACCTGCACGCGTCGGACAGGATCTGGCCGGAGACGAACTGCTACGTCGACCTCTGGATCGAGCTTCTGCACGCGCGCGGCCTCGTTCCGGACGCGATGCTCGGCTTCACGCTGGCCCAAGATTTCGAAGGTGACCAGTTCACCTTCTTCAAGCCGCCCGCGGCCGATCTCGAGTGGCTCTACGGGCTGGAAATACAGGAACTCGCGATCTACGACGATCTCGAGTCGCACGCGTTCGCCCAGGTAGAGCTCGGTCGCGCCGTCCTGGTCGAGGTCGACGCCTTCCACCTGCCCGACACACGCGGCACGAGCTACGGCCGCGAACACGCCAAGACGACGATCGGCATCCTGGGGATCGATCGCGGCGCGCGCGAGCTCGACTACCTGCACAATGCCGGACGCTTCCGGCTCGACGGCGATGATTACGCGGGCCTTTTCGCGCGCGCGACGCTCTTCCCCTACGCCGAGTTCGTGAAGGCGAGCGGCACGCCCCTACCGGACGGAGCCTTGCCCGGGGTGGCGCTCGATCTGTTGCGCCGGCACCGCGCCCGCGCGCCGCGCCGCAACCCCGTCCTCGGTTTCCGCCACGTGCTGAACCGGGTGGCCGACGGTCTCGTCCAGCGCCCGTTCGACGTCTTCCACAGCTACGCCTTCAACACGACGCGCCAGCTCGGCGCGAATTTCGAGCTTCTCGGCAGCCATCTGGATTGGCTCGACGCCAGCGGTATGGCGGATCTCGCGGCGGCCGCGGCCACCGCCCGGGAGCTCGCCCAGGAGGCGAAGACCTTCCAGTTCCAGCTCGCGCGCGCCTTCAACCGTCGCAGTGCCGAGAACCTGGGCGCGCGCCTCGAGCGTGCGGCCACGACCTATGACGCCGTCTTCACGGCCCTCGACATCGCGCTCGCCTGAGCGGCGTCGGGCATGGCTCGCATCCGCGCCGTGAACGGGGCGACGCTCCGGTCGGTCGACGAGGGCTGGCAGCTCGCCGTGACGCCGGCCGGGGCTCATGCCGGCCCTGGCGATCTCGACAGCATCGGCGAATGGATACCTGCGCGCGTACCCGGCACGGCCGCAGCGGCACTCCGGGACGCCGGACGCTGGAGCGGGGCCGAGCCGACGCCGCTCCACCATCACGACATTTGGTACAGGACCGAGCTGACGAGTCCCGGCCGGAGCCGCCTCGGCCTCGAAGGTCTCGCGAGCCTCGCGGAGGTGTGGCTCGACGACGTGCTCGTGCTCCGCAGCCGCTCGATGTTCGTGGCTCACCTCGTCGAGGCGGAGCTCGCCGCGCGCAACCGCCTCACGATCTGCTTCCGCTCCCTGCGGGCGGAACTCGATCGGCCGCAGGCGCGCGGGCGCTGGCGGCCTCGCCTCGCGACCCCGGGCTCGCTCCGAAACGTGCGCACCAGCCTCCTCGGGTTCATGCCGGGATGGTGCCCGCCTGTCGATATCGTCGGCCCCTACCGCCGCGTGACCCTGACGCCGATCACGGCCGGACCCCCGAGCGTAACGTCCGCGGATGTCCGCACGACGCTCGACGGCCGGACGGGTCGGCTGACCGCGCGCCTTCGGGTCGAAGGCGCGGCCCTGCCCGCCACACTGCGCTGCGACGGCCGCGAAGTCGCCTTCCGGGAGACCGCACCGGGCCTGATCGAGGCCGAGCTGGCTCTGCTCGACGTCGCCCCGTGGTGGCCGCACACGCATGGGGAGCCGCGGCTCCACGCCGTCGAGGCCCGGATCGGCGACCTCGTGCACGATCTGGGTCGCGTGGGGTTCCGCACCGTCGAGCTGACCCGGCCCTTCGAAGAGGGCTTGAGCCTCGCGATCAACGGGGTCCCGGTCTTCTGCCGCGGCGCGAACTGGATGCCGCCCGACCTCGTCACGCTGGATCCGGGACCCGAGAGCTGCCGCCATTTCCTCACCCTCGCGCGGGAGGCCGGCATGAACATGCTGCGCGTGCCCGGGACGACGCTCTACGAGGGCGATGCCTTCCACGACCTCTGCGACGAGCTCGGCATCCTGGTCTGGCAGGACCTGATGCTCGCGAATTTCGATTACCCGCACGACGATGCGGCCTTCGGCGACCTCCTCGTCGGCGAGATCGCGACGTTCCTCGATCGCACGCAGACCTCGCCCTCGCTCTGCGTGCTCTGCGGCGGCAGCGAAGCCTGGCAGCAGGCCGCCATGTTGGGCTTCGGCCCGTCGATCTGGAGAGATGCGTTCTCGGCCGAGACCCTGCCCGCCCTCGCAGGGCACCTCCGGCCGGACCTCGTGGTCGTGCCGAACTCGCCTTCGGGCGGCGACCTTCCATTCTCCACCTCGGCCGGCGTGACCCACTATTACGGCGTCGGGGCCTACCGCCGCCCTCTTGAGGATGCGCGCCGGGCGGAGGTCGGCTTCGCGACGGAGTGCCTCGCCTTCGCGGGCGTCCCCGAACCCGTGACGCTGGCCGAGGCGGGCCTCCTCGATCCGGGCGACGCGCGCTGGGCCCTCGCCATCCCCCGCGACCGGGGCGCGGATTGGGATTTCGAGGACGTCCGGGACCATTACGTCGGCCTCCTGTTCGGCGTCGATCCGGCCCGGCTTCGTCGTGAGGAGCCCGCGCGTTACCTCGAATTCGGGCGCGCCGCGATCGCGGAGGTCGTCGAGGCGACGTTCGGCGAGTGGCGTCGGG